>NZ_JBKFBI010000022.1:0-54824 GCF_053346095.1 Methylobacterium sp. A52T
GACCCGCCTTGCGCCCCGCGGGGCCGCGCCGCGGGGACTGACGGCCGCCCTCGGCCCGGTCCGGCGCCTCGCCGGCGCGCTGGGCATGCGCGCGCAGCCGCAGCCGCGACCGCTGCCCGGGCGCTGAGACGCTTCAGCCGTAGAGATCGCTGACCACGAAGCCTCGCGGCGCGAGGCGCTCGGCCAGCACGCGCCGGTGGCAGCCGGCCGGATCGCGCTCGAAGCAGAGCAGGCAGATCGGCGACGCCTCGGCGAGCGCGGCGAGTTCGTCGAGCGCCGCGATCCCGGCAGCGGTGTCCAGCACTTCCTCGCAGTAGATCCGGCGCATCAGCGCCGCGTCCCCGGCCCGCGCCGCCTGCCGGCCGGATTTCGGGGTGCCGAGGCTGCGCAGATGCGCGTAGCCGAGCCCGGCCTCGCGCAGGGAGGTGCCGAGCGCGCCCTTCGAGAAGCCGCGCTTGCGCGAGTTCGCCACCGCCCGGACATCCGCCAGCACCGCGACCCCGGCCGAGCGCAGGACGCCGACGAGGCGCTCCGAGTCGAGGCCTTCGTAGCCTATGGTAAAGAGTTGCTTACTCACGGTGCCCCGTCCGGACTCGCGTTGCGGGACCGCGACTTAGCCGTATGCGGCCCTGTGAACCAGCCGGGGATCGACGCCGTATGTCGCGGGGATGCAACGCGTCCCGGAATTCCGCCGCAATGATCGCAAAGCTCCGTTAACCGCGCCAGGGCCATCGAATACGCCTGTCTGTGGCGCATCTTCGGTGGCGGGCTAAACACTGATGTCGCGGATCTACACGCCTTCGCGGTCACCGATCGAAGATCTCGCTCGGGGCCTGATCAATCGCCTCAAGCCGGCCCGGCGCCTCGCCGGGCGATTCGCCGCCGCCGCGATCCTGGCCGGCCTCGCCGCCTGCGCGTCGAACAACGACTTCTACCCGACGAAGGGCGACGCCAAGCCCCATCCGGGCGTGGCTAAGGCCAAGCTTCACCCGATCCAGGGCATCGATATCTCGAAGTGGCAGGGCAACGTCGACTGGGCCTCGGTCCGCGCCGCCGGCACCCAGTTCGCCTTCATCAAGGCCACCGAGGGCGGCGACCACGTCGACGAGCGCTTCCGGACCAACTGGGACGGCGCGGCCCGGGCCGGCGTGCCGCGCGGGGCCTACCACTTCGTGTTCTGGTGCCGCTCCGCCCGGGAGCAGATGGACTGGTTCAAGAAGAACGTCCCCAACGACCCCACAGCCCTGCCGCCGGTCCTCGACGTCGAGTGGAACGGCCACTCGCAGACTTGCCCGAAGAAGCTGCCCAAGGCCCAGGCCCTGGCGATGGTCACCGAGATGCTGGAGGAGATGGAGCGCTACACCGGCAAGCGCCCGATCATCTACACCGACATCACGTTCCACAAGGACGTCCTGGAGGGCGAGCTCCCCGACTACCCGCACTGGCTGCGCTCCACCGCGGCCGAGCCGGAGCAGCGCTTCGTCAACCGCAAGTGGATGCTGTGGCAGTTCACGTCCACGGGCCGGGTTCCGGGTGTCCGCGGCGACGTCGACCGCAACGCCTTCTACGGCACCCCGTCCGAATGGGCCTCGTTCCTGACGACCGACTGCGACCCACGCGAGCACAAGCGGCTCTCCGAGCAGGGGCTATGCACGGACAAGTAGATGAAAGGCGTCGGCGAAACCTAGGTTAGTTCAAGGACGTAGAGCGCGGGGTATGGCTGACGGGCCCGCGCACCGGCGGGCGAGCCCGAGAGGATCCTGACGGGAGACTCTCCTCCCGCACCTCTCCGTCCCCATGCCGATCGACTCTGCCGCCTCCACCGGCAACCTGCTCCTCGACGCGCTGCCGGGTTCGGACCGCGCCCTGATCGCCCCCCACCTGGAGCCCGTGAGCTTCGCCAAGGGGGATACGGCGCTGGTGGCGGGCGCCGCCGCGAGCCACGTCATCTTTCCCCGCGACCAGACCGTCGTGGCGCTGATCGTCGCCACGCGGGACGGCCGGACGGCCGAGATCGCGAGCGTCGGGCACGAGGGGGCGATCGGCGGGATCATCGGCGAGGGGCGGCTGCCGCCCGCGGTCAGCGGGCTGGCGCAGATCGGCGGCGCGGCTTTGCGCCTCGACGCGGCGCGGCTCCGGCAGGCCGAGCTCGAGTCATCGACGCTCCGCGACCTGTTCGCGCGCTACGCCGACTGCTTCCTGGCTCAGCTGTTCCAGATCGCGGCCTGCAACGCCCTTCACCCGATCGAGCAGCGCTGCCTGCGCTGGCTGCTGTCGCTGCAGGACCGGACCGGCGGCGACACGCTCCCGATCACGCACGAGGTCCTGGCCTCCATGCTGGGGGTCCAGCGGACCTACCTCACGCGGATCCTGCGGGTGCTGCAGGAGCAGGGCCTCATCCGGGTCGGCCGCGGGCGCATCACGATCCTCGACCGCCGGGCGGTCTCGAGCGCCGCCTGCGAGTGCCACGCCCGCGTGCGGATGCAGTGCGAGGCGGTGCTCGGCACGGTCTTCCGGGCCGAGGAGCCCCGCCGGACCGAGCCGGTCGAGACGCTGTCGCGGGCCGGGTGAGGGACCGGCCCGCGATTCGTCGACCACGTTAAGTAACGACCGGCACGCAGACCGGCGCCGCGAGGCCCGGCACGGGCGCCACCACCACGTCGATCCCGTAGATCAGGCGCAGCAGCTCCGGTGTGACCGTCGCGGCGGCGGGCCCGTCGGCGACGAGGCGGCCCGCGTGCAGGGCGATCAGGCGGTCGGCACAGAGCAGGGCGTGCCCGGGATCGTGCGTCGAGAACAGCACGGCGATGCCGGCCTGGGCGAGGCGGCGGACCTGACCGAGGACGCGGGCCTGGTTGCCGAAATCGAGGCTCGCGGTCGGCTCGTCCATGACGAGGAGCCGCGGCTCGCCGCTGAGCGCCCGCGCGATCAGCGCGAGCTGGCGCTCGCCGCCGCTGATCTCGGTGTAGACCTGATCGGCGAGATGCCCGATCCCGAGCGCGGCCAGCGCCCGCTCGGCGGCCGCGACGTCCGACGGGCCCGGAGCGGCGAACGGGCCGAGCCGGCTCGCCCGGCCCATCACGACGACCTCGCGCACCGTGAACGGGAAGAACGCCGCGTGCGCCTGGGGCACGGCGGCGATGGTGCGGGCGACAGCTTTCCGCGACAGGCGCGACAGGTCGGTGCCGTCGAGGATCACCCGCCCGGCGCGGGCGGGCAGCAGGCCGAGCAGCGTCTGGAACAGCGTGGTCTTGCCGCCGCCGTTCGGCCCGACGAGGCACAGCACCTCGCCGGCGGCGAGGTCGAACGACACGTCGTGGCCGACGATCCGGCTGCCGTAGCCGAAGGCGAGGTCCCGGACCCGGAGCAGCATCAGCTGAATCCCCGGCGCCCGGACGCCAGCAGCCAGAGGAAGAACGGCGCCCCGACCAGGGCCGTCAGGATGCCGAGGGGCACCTCGACGGTGCCCAGATTGCGGGCGATCAGGTCGACCAGCACGAGGTAGCCCGCCCCGAGGACGAGCGAGGCGGGCAGCAGGCGGCGGTAATCCGGCCCGACCAGCAGCCGGGCGACGTGCGGCACGATCAGCCCGATCCAGCCGATGACCCCGGTCATCGCCACGGCCGCCGCCGTGATCAGGGTCGCGCCGGCGATCAGGACGGGGCGCAGCACCCGCGTCTCCACGCCGAGGGCCCGCGCCTCCGCGTCGCCGAGGCTCATCAGGTTCATGCGCCAGCGCAGCAGCACCAGGGGCACGAGGCCGAGCAGCAGCATCGGCAGCGTGGCGGCGACGTCGCCGGGGGTGACCGAGGACAGGCTGCCGAGGAGCCAGAAGGTGATCGCCGGCAGCTGATTGTAGGGATCGGCCAGCACCTTGAGGAGCGAGATGCCCGCCCCGAGCACCGCGCCGACCGCGACCCCGGCGAGGACCAGCGTCAGGACCGGGTCGTGCCGCCGCACGGCGAGGCCGACGCCGTACACCGCCGCGACGGCGCCGAGCCCGCCCAGGAAGGCCAGGGCCTGGATGGGCGCCACCGGCAGGCCGAGATAGATCCCCAGGACGGCGCCGAGCCCGGCGCCGGCCGAGACGCCGAGGATGTCGGGCGAGACCAGCGGGTTGCGGAACAGGCCCTGGTAGGTCGCCCCCGCGGCCGACAGGGCCGCGCCGACGACCAGCGCGGCGATCACCCGGGGCAGGCGCACCTGCATCACGACCGTCTCCGCGGTCGCCGGAACCCGGAGGGGCAGCCCGAGCAGGCGGTGGCCGAGGATCGCGGCGAGGTCGGCGGGCGCGACCGGGTACTTGCCGACCGCCAGCGCCACGGCGGTCAGTGCCAGCAGGGCGAGACCGGCCAGCAGCGCCGCGGGCAGGCGGAGGCGGGTGCGCGCCCGGATCGTCTCGGCGGCCGTCGGGACGCGACTCACCGCGCCGGGCCCGGGGGGGCGACCGGCGGCGTCGGGCCGAGGAGGGCGTCGACCCGACCGGCATCGAGGTCGACATGGTAGAAGCGGCCGTAGAAGGCGCGCACCACCTCGGGCATCGGTTGCGGAAACAGCTCCGGATGGAGCCGGGCCGCCAGCCAGCGCAGGCCGATCAGCCGGTTGACCCCCGGCGGGGCGTCGAACCACGGGAAAGGCTGGAGCGGCGCCACGTAGACCCGCCCGGTCTGGACGGCCCGGACGTCCCGCCACAGCGGGTCGGCGCGCAGCCCGGCCGCGAAGGCCGGGTCGAGGGTGACGATCACGTCGGGGTTCCAGGCGAGAACCTGCTCGGGCGAGACGTTGCCGAGGCGGCCGCCCCCGTCCTGCGCGACGTTGCGGCCTCCGGCGGCCTCGACCAGCTCGGTGTTGATCGAGCCGGCGAACCCCGTCTCGAGCCCGCGCGGCCCGCGCGCGTAGTAGACCCGGGGCCGCTTGTCCTCCGGGACCGTCGCGACGGCGCGGTCCACCGTGTCGGCGAGGCTCTGGGCCTCCGCCGCCAGGGCGTCCGCGTCGGACTGACGGCCCAGGGCCGCGCCGAGATGCCGATACGCCTCCGGGGTCTTCGCGAAGCTGCCGTCGAGCAGGATGTAGGGGATCCCGGTCTGCGCCTGGACCCGGTCGGCGAGCGACGCGTAGGTCGGCCCGAGGCTGCCCGAATCCACGATCAGGTCCGGCTTGGCGGCCAGCACCGCCTCGACATTCGCCGTGCCGCCGCGTCCGGTCAGGCGGCCGTAGGCGGGGAGGGCCCGGGTCCGGGGCGCGAGGAAGGGCAGCGCCTCGGGATGCGGGGCGCTCACCCAGCCGGCCATGAGGTCGGGCGCCAGCGTGTAGAGCAGCACCGCGGCCGGCGGTCCCGCGGCGAGCACCCGCCCGACCCGTTCGGGGAGTTCGACCGTGCGGCCGGCCGCGTCCGTGAACGGGCGCGCCGCCACCCCGCCGGACGCCGCCAGCAGCAGGATCAGCGCCGCAGTGAGGGCGCGGCGGCGGCCGGGTCGCGGCGCCATCAGGCGGGCTTCCGCTCCAGGATCTCGATCAGCGCCCCGTCGGGCCCCTCCACGAAGGCGATCCGCAGGCCAGGGCCGCGCTCCGTTATGCCGGTCCGCACCCGCACGCCCCGGGCGGTGAGATCGGCCATCGCGGCCTCGATGTCGGCGACGCGCAGGCCGAAATGCTCGATCCCGAGGCAGGGCGTGGCGGTCGCCGGCGCGATCTCGTCCGGGGCCTGCTCGATGAAGACGGCGAGGCCGCCGAGGTCGAGCACGACGCGCTGCACCGGGTCCGCGCCGACGCGCTTCACCTCCCGGGCCCCGAAGGTGTCGACGTAGAAGGAGGCGGCCGCGACGGCGTCGCGGCTGCGCAGGTGGAGGTGGTCGCAGGCGTAGTGCATCGGCTTCCCGGTTTCAGGTGATCCAGACGGGCGCGGCCCTCGGCCCGGCGGTGCCGTTCCGCGCCGTGTCCGACGATAGGGCCGGCGCGCAGCCGCGGCGAGGTCGGCCGCTTGACGTTCGGCCCGAACCCGCAGACTTTCGCCGCCAGAACCGTTGCAGGGATGCAACATCGATCCCACATCCCGGTGGCGAACCCACATCGCACAGCCAACCGCACAGCCAAGAGATCCATGCGCAATCCCTACGACGTGCTGGGCGTGGCCAAGGGGGCGAGCGAGGCCGAGATCAAGAAGGCCTATCGCAAGCTCGCCAAGGACTTCCACCCCGACCGCAACAAGAACGACGCCAAGGCCAAGGACCGGTTCGCCGAGGCGAACTCGGCCTACGAGATCCTGGGCGATTCCGAGAAGCGCAAGCAGTTCGACCGCGGCGAGATCGACGCCGAGGGCAAGCCGCGCGCGACCGGCTTCGAGGGGTTCGGCGGGTTCGGCGGCGGGCGCGGGGGCAATTTCGATTTCGAGAACATGGCGCGCGCGCAGCGCGGCGGCGGCGGCGGGATGGGCGAGGACATCTTCTCGCACATCTTCGGGGAGGCGTTCCGCGCCGGCGGGGCCGGTCCGGGCGGCCAGCGTCAGGCGGCCAGGGGCGAGGACGTCGCCGCGGAGCTGCTGGTGACGCTGGAGCAGGTCGCCAGCGAGGAGAAGCTGCGCCTCGCCCTGCCCACGGGCCGTGAGGTCGACGTCGTGATTCCCCGCGGCGTGGTCGACGGCCAGACCATCCGGCTGCGCGGCCTCGGCCAGAGCGGCGGCCTCCGGGCCGAGCCGGGCGACGCCCTCCTCACCATCCGGATCCGGCCGCATCCGCGCTTCACCGTCGAGGGGGCCGACCTGCGCACCAGCGTCGACGTCCCGCTGGAGGATGCCGTGCTCGGTGGCACGATCCGCGTGCCGACGCTCACCGGCGCCGTCGAGATGAAGATCCCGGCGATGACGAGTTCCGGCCGCACCTTCCGCCTGCGCGGCAAGGGGCTTCCGAAGAAGGACGGCACCCGCGGCGACCTGTTCGCCACGACGGCGATCGTCCTGCCGGAAGGCGAGGACGCGGCCCTGACCGAATTCGCCCGCGGCCGCCGGGCCGCCAACGCGGCCTGACGGGCCGAAGTAGCTACCGGGGCGCGCATGAAGGCGCTCGGCGGCGTCCCGGACTTCCGTCGCCGGGCCGCCTCCGCTAAGGAGGCCCCCCGGCCCCGAGAGGGGTCGCGCGGCTTCGGGATCGATCATGGCGGAACACGGGCAGGGCCTTCTGGCGGGCAAGCGGGGCATCGTCCTCGGGGTCGCCAACAACCGCTCGATCGCCTGGGGCATCGCCCGCAGCGCCCGCGCCCACGGGGCCGAGCTGGCCTTCACCTACCAGGGCGACGCCCTGCGCAAGCGCGTCGAGCCCCTGGCCAAGGAACTCGACGCCCACGTGATCGGGCACTGCGACGTCACCGAGTCGGCCACGATCGACGCGGTCTTCGCGGAGGCCGCCAGGGTCTTCCCGGACGGCATCGACTTCGTCGTCCACTGCGTCGCCTTCTCCGACAAGGACGAGCTGACCGGCCGCTACATCGAGACCTCCGAGGACAATTTCACCAAGTCGCTCCTCGTGTCGTGCTACTCGTTCACCGCCGTGGCCCAGCGCGCCGAGAAGATCATGCGCCCGGGCGGCTCGCTGGTGACGCTGACCTATTACGGCGCCGAGAAGTGGATGCCCCACTACAACGTGATGGGCGTCGCCAAGGCGGCCCTGGAGGCGTCGGTGCGCTACCTCGCGGCCGATCTCGGCCCAAAGAACATCCGGGTCAACGCCATCTCGGCCGGCCCGATCAAGACCCTCGCGGCCTCCGGGATCGGCGATTTCCGCTACATCCTGAAGTGGAACGAGTACAACGCGCCCCTGCGCCGGACCGTGACGATCGGGGAGGTCGGGGAGACCGCGTCCTATCTTGTCTCCGACATGGCGGCCGGCATGACCGGCGAGATCCTCCACGTGGATGCCGGCTACCACGTCGTCGGCATGAAGAATCCCGAGGCGCCGGACCTCACCCTCGACAAGGACTGAGACGGGTCGGTCGTCGCGGCCGCCCGGACCTGAGGCGTGAGCGGCCCGGCGTGGCTCACGCGTCCTCCGCCTCGTCGAACTCCCCCGAAAGCTTGAGCCCGTCGATCCAGGTCTCGCCGTCGCGCTTGATGACGGTGCGCGGCCGGACGTTCCCGTGCTCCGCGATGCCGGCCGCCAGCCGCTCCGAGTGCGTGACGAGCCAGACCTGCGCGCGCTCCGCGGCCCGCGCGATCAGCCGCGCCAGCGGATCCATGAGATCGGGATGCAGGCTGGTCTCGGGCTCGTTCAGCGCGATGAACGGCGGCAGCCGGTAGCCGAGCAGCGCGCCGGCCAGGGCGAGGTAGCGCAGGGTGCCGTCCGACAATTCCGGCGGATCGAAGGTCCGGCCCGGGAAGTCGGGGAAGCGCAGGCCGAAGCGCGCGTGACGGCCCGGCTCCGGCAGCACGAGCGCCGCGCCCGGGAAGGCGCCGTCGACGGCCTCGTCGATCTCGGTCGTGTCCTCCCGGATATGCGCGAGGGTGGCGAAGACGGCGGCGAGGTCCGCGCCGTCGGACGCGAGGGTCGGCGTCGTCACCGCCAGACAGGGCCGGCGCAGGGGCGACTCGGCATCCGTCCGGAAATCGTGGTGGAAGCGCCACCCCGCCAGGGCGAGGCGGACCACGGCGATCTCGGGATGGCCGGTGGCGTCGAGGAGGCTGCCGAGGGCGGTCTCGGTCGGCAGCAGGTCACCGCCGAGGGGGCGCTTGCGGCCCTCGGCGTCCCGGACGAAGCCGCTCCGCCCGTCGCGATCGAGGATCACGGCCGCGCGGCCGCGGGTGCGGACCGTCAGGCGCTCGGCCTTGACCTGCGGCTCCTTCCGGAAGGCGGCGCCGAAGGTCGTCCCGCCGACCTGCTGCACCAGCCCGATCTCGACGGCGTAGACGAATTCCTGCCCGATCGTGTCGTGGCGCAGGGTGGCCGACAGGCGGATCCGCGCGGCCTCGCCCTGCCGCCGGCGGCCGGCCCAGAGGGCGGAGTCCATGCCGCCCTCGGCGGCGAGGTCGCGGGTGAGGGTGCCCCGGGCGGCGGCCTGCAGCAACTCCAAAGCCCGGTAGAGGTTGGTCTTGCCGGTGCCGTTGCCGCCGACGAAGACCGACAGCGTGTCGACCGGGAAGCCGATCCGCCGCAGCGAGCGGTAGCCCGAGACCACGACCTCTCGAACCACCAGCATCCCGGTTTCTCCCGCGTCAGTCGGGGACCGTCAGATCCGCGATGCCTTTGGCGGCCTCGGGGAATCGCGGGTCCATGGCCTCCAGCGTATCCGCCACGGTCCGGGCAATCACGTAGTTGCGGAACCACTTGTGGTTGGCCGGCACCACCAGCCAGGGCGCCTCGGGCGTCGAGCAGCGGCCGAGGGCGTCCGCGAAGGCCTGCTGGTAGGCGTCCCAGGATTTCCGCTCGACTAGGTCGGCCGGGTCGAATTTCCAGTGCTTCTCGGGGTCGGCGATCCGGGCCTCCAGGCGCCGCTTCTGCTCCGCCTTGGAGATGTGCAGGAAGAACTTCACGACCGTCGTGCCCGACTCGGTGAGCAGGCGCTCGAAATCGTTGATCCGGCCGTAGCGGCTCTGCCAGACCGCGTCCGGCACGAGGCCTTTCACCCGCACGACGAGCACGTCCTCGTAGTGGCTGCGGTTGAACACCCCGATCATGCCGCGCCCCGGCACCCGCGCGTGGTAGCGCCACAGGAAGTCGTGATCGAGCTCCTCGCTCGAGGGCACCTTGAACGAGGCCACCGCGCAGCCCTGGGGGTTCACCCCCTTGAGCACCGACCGGATCGTGCCGTCCTTGCCGCCCGTGTCGATCGCCTGGAACACCAGCAGGAGGCTCCGGGCGCGCTCCGCGTAGAGCCGCTCCTGGAGGGCGACGATGCGCGCGCGCTCCTGGGTGAGGGCGTCCTTGGCCCAGTCCTTCTCGAGGCCGCCGACGTCGTCGGGATCGACCGAGCCGAGATCGAAGGGCGCCCCCGGCTCGACCGCCACGATGCCGGGCGCCGGGCGGATCGGTACCGGCCCGTACCGGCCGAGCGCCGCCGGGACGGATTCGGCCACGCTGTCGACGCTGCCGGCCCAGCGGGCCGTCGACGGGCGGTGATCCACGGTGGCGCCATGCAGATCGGCCTCACCTGTCATGCCGTCACCGCGTTTGTGGCCGCGATGATGCTTGCCGTGCTTCTTGGACATGGGGCAGGACCTAGTTCCGGATATTGCCGACCGCCGGCGAGAACGGCCGGTAGTCCAGGCTGTTCCGGACGCCTGTGCAGGACGGGGTTGAGACGGTTGGGTACGATCTACTTCATCCGGCACGGCCAGACCGCCTGGAACGCCGAGGGTCGCCTCCAGGGCGGGCGCGACACCGACCTCAATGCCCAGGGGGAGGCACAGGCCGCGGCCGTGGCGGAGCGCCTCGCCGCCGCGGCGGGGCCGGCCCTGGCGGAGGTCGATTTCGTCGCGAGCCCGCTCAAGCGCACCCGGCGCACCATGGAGATCCTGCGGGGCGCCCTTGGCCTGCCGCCCGAGGCGTACCGCGTCGACCCGCGCCTGCGGGAGATCGGTTTCGGCAGCTGGGAGGGTTCCACCTGGGCGGAGATCCGCCGCCGCGACCCGGCCGGGGCCGCCGGCCGCGACCGGGACCGCTGGCACTACCGCCCGCCCGGCCTCGGCGCGGAGAGCTATGCAGGCCTCGTCGAGCGCGTCGGGCCGATGATCGCGGGGCTGGAGCGGGACACGGTCATCGTCGCCCATGGCGGCGTCGCGCGGGCCGCGCTGGTCGCCCTTGGCCACCTCGACGTCTACGCGGCGCCCCGCCTGGGCATCCGCCAGGGCGAGGTCCTGATCCTCGAGCCCGGTGGCTGGCGCTGGGCTTGATCCCGTGCGCCGGCGCAGTGCAAAGCCGCCTCGATAACGGCATGATCGGCAGGCTATAGGGCGGCGGCCAGGACAGGCGCCGGCCCGAGCGGGCGGCCAGCGGAGCAGCGGATGAGCGACGTCGCCGAGAAGACCCGGCCCGGACCGGCGGCCGGGGAGCCCGCGCCTCTCGGAGCCGCGGCGGCGATCCTGCGCGGCGACCACCGGCCCGACCTCATCCGCGACGAGGTCCTGGCCGAGATCTTCCTGCACTCCGCCGAGACCCGGCCCGACCATCCCTGCCTGGTCGACGGCGCCGGCGTCGGCGCCGGGGGCGTCCACCCGCACCTGACCTACGCGGAGGTCGCCGCCCGGGCCGGCCGGATCGCCGCCGGCCTCGCCCATCGCGGCATCGGGCCGGGTGACATCGTCGGCCTCTGGATGGCCCGTGGCCCGGACCTCCTCGTGGCGCAGATCGGCATCACGATGGCGGGCGCGGCCTGGCTGCCCTTCGACGCCGAGGCGCCGGCGGACCGGGTGGGCGTGTGCCTCGCCGACGCGGGCGCGAAGGCGCTGCTGGTCTCTCCGGCGCTCGCCGCGGCGGCGCCCGACGCCGCCCCGGCCCTGACGCCCGCCGATCTCGATGCCGGGACGCCTGCCGGCGCGCCGCTGCCCGATCCGCGCGCGGCCGGGCTGACGCCCGAGCACCCCGCCTACCTGATCTACACTTCCGGCTCGACCGGCGTGCCCAAGGGCATCGTCATCAGCCACGCCAACATCTGCCACTTCCTGCGGTCCGGAAACGCCCTCTACGGGATGCGCGCCGACGACGTGGTCTTCCAGGGCGCCTCGGTGGCCTTCGATCTCTCGATGGAGGAGATCTGGGTCCCGTATCTCGTGGGCGCGACCCTGTTCGTGGCGAGCCCCGCCATGATGGGCGACCTGGAATCGCTCCCCGGCATCCTGGAGGCCGAGGGGATCACGGTGCTCGACACCGTCCCGACGCTCCTGGCGATGATCTCCGGCGACCTGCCGCGGGTGCGCCTCGTCCTGCTCGGCGGCGAGGCGCTGCCCGAGCCGCTGATCGCCCGCTGGGCGACCGGCGGCCGCCAGCTGTTCAACACCTACGGCCCGACGGAGGCCACCGTGGTGGCCACCGCGGCCGAGATGCGGCCCGGCGAGCCGGTGACTATCGGCGGCCCGATCCCGAACTACTCCGTCTACGTCGCCGGCGAGGACCTCGCCCTACTCGGCCGAGACCAGCAGGGCGAGCTGCTGATCGGCGGTCCCGGCGTGGCGCGGGGCTACCTCGCCCGTCCCGAGCTGACGGCGGAGAAGTTCATCGCCAACCCGTTCGCGTCGGACGGGACCGACCCGGTGCTCTACCGCTCGGGCGACGCGGTCTCCCTCGACGCCGCCGGCCGGATCGTGTTCCACGGCCGGATCGACGACCAGGTGAAGATCCGCGGCTTCCGCGTGGAACTCGGCGAGATCGAGTCCCGGATCCGGGCGGTGCCCGACGTCAACCAGGCCGCCGTCGTGCTGCGGAACGACGACGGCGTCGACCGCCTCGTCGCCTTCCTGATCCCGGAGCGCGGCCGGTCCATCGACGCTGCCGCCCTCCGCCGGACCCTCGCCGGGCAGATGCCGCCCTATATGGTGCCCGGCCATTTCGAGGTGGCCGAGACGCTGCCCCGGCTCACGTCAGGCAAGGTCGACCGCAAGGCGCTCAAGGTCGCTCCGCTCACGGTGGTTGCCGCCGACGGCGAGCAGGAGACGCCCGCCAACGAGACCGAGGCGGCCCTGGTCGCCGCGGCCAAGCAGATCTTCGGCAACCAGCCGATCGCCCTCGAGGGCGACTTCTTCGCCGATCTCGGCGGCCACTCGCTGCTCGCCGCGCGCTTCGTCTCGGCGGTGCGCGAGAACCCGCCGCTGGCGGGGATCACGCTGCCGGACGTCTACGCCCTGCGTACCGTGCGGGCGATGGCCGACGCGCTCATCGCCCGCACGGGCGGCATGGGCGCCGGGGCCGCGACCCGCGATCTGAGCTTCGCGCCGCCGCCGCTGCTGCGCCGGGCGCTGTGCGGCCTCGGGCAGCTCGTCGCGCTGCCCTTCGTGATCGCGCTGGCCACCGCGCAGTGGCTCGGCATGTTCGTGACCTACCTGCTGCTCACCGGCGGGGGCCTGAGCTTCTTCGCCGAACTCGGCGTGCTGCTCCTCGTCTACGTGGCGATCAACGGCGTGACCGCGGTCGCGGCGGTCGCCGGCAAGTGGCTGATCCTCGGCCGGACCAGGCCGGGCCGGTACCCGCTCTGGGGCACCTACTATTATCGCTGGTGGCTCGCGCAGCGGCTGGCGCCCCTCGTCCACGTGAAGTGGCTCCAGGGCTCGCCCGCGATCGCCGTCTACCTCCGGCTGATGGGTGCGAAGGTCGGACGCGACACGCTGATCTCCGACATCGAGATCGGCGCGGCCGACCTCCTGACCATCGGGGACGGCGCGTCCCTGGGCGGCCGCCTCGTCATCGCCAACGCGGAGATCGTCGGCAACGAGCTGGTCATCGGCAGGGTCGAGATCGGCGCGGACGCGGCGGTCGGTACCTCCTGCGTGATCAGCCACGACGCGGTGATCGGGCCGCAGGCGGAGATCGCCGACCTCACCACGATTCCCACGGGCTCGCGGGTGGGCGCGGCCGAGCGGTGGGACGGCTCGCCCGGCCGCAAGGTCGGGATGGCCGACCCCACGGAGCTGCCCGCCCCCGCCGAGGCCTCCTTCGCGCGCCGCGCGGCGTTCATGGCGGCCTACGTGGTGCTGCTCGGCGCGATCCCCGCGGTCGGTCTGCTGCCGATCTTCCCGGCCTTCTTCATCTTCGACCAGATCTCGGACTCGCTCTCCGACATCACCGACATCGACTACCACTGGTACCTGCCGATCCTCACCTGGCCGACCGCCATGCTGATGACCGCCGGCACGGTGCTGCTGATCGCGGGCATCCGCTGGGTGGTGCTGCCGCGGACCCGCTCCGGCACCTACTCGGTCCACTCGCTGTTCTACCTGCGGAAATGGTCGCTGGCGCTCGCCGTCGAGGTCACTCTGGAGACGCTGTCGTCGCTGTTCGCGACCGTCTACATGCGGGCCTGGTACCGGCTGATGGGCGCCAATATGGGCCACGGCGCCGAGATCTCGACCAACCTCGCGGGCCGCTACGACCTCGCCGAGGTCGGCGCGAAGAACTTCATCGCCGACGAGGTGGTGTACGGCGAGGAGGAGATCCGGCGCGGCTGGATGCACCTGGAGCCGGTGCGCACCGGCGCCCGGGTCTTCGTCGGCAACGACGCCGTGGTGCCGCCCGGCGCCGTCATCCCCGACGACGTACTCATCGGCATCAAGTCGAAGCCGCCCGAGAACGCCGCGATGAGCCCCGGCGAGACGTGGTTCGGCTCGCCGCCGATCCGGCTGCCGGCCCGCCAGAAGGTCGATCTCGGCTCGACCGCCCAGACCTACGAGCCCGGCGCGTGGCCGAAGATCCGGCGCGGCGTCTTCGAGGCCTTCGCGACCTCGTTCTCGCCGATGCTCTACATCACCCTCGCGATCACGGCGATCGACTGGTACTTCTACCCGGCCATCCTGGAGCAGGACTGGTGGGGTCTGGCCTACAGCTTCGTCGGTGCGAGCGTCGCCATCGCGCTGATCCAGTCCTCGGCGGTGATCGCGATGAAGTGGCTGCTGATGGGCGTCTACAAGCCCGGCATGCAGCCGATGTGGTCGTGGTGGGCGATGCGCACCGAGGCGATCGCGGTGGCCTACTGGGGGCTCGCCGGCAAAGTGCTGCTGGAACATCTCCAGGGCACGCCCTTCCTGCCCTGGGTGCTGAGGCTGTTCGGCGTGAAGGTCGGCAAGGGCGTCTGCATGCTCACCACCGACATCACCGAGTTCGACTGCGTCACCATCGGCGACTACGCCACGATCAACCGCGTCTCGGCACTGCAGACGCACCTCTACGAGGACCGGATCATGAAGATCGGCCGCGTCGTCGTCGGGCGCGGCGTTTCGGTGGGTGCGTTCTCGACCGTGCTCTACGACACCAAGGTGGGCGATTTCGCCCGGCTGCGCCCGCTCACCATCGTCATGAAGGGCGAGTCGATCCCCGCCAACACCGAGTGGGAGGGCGCGCCCGCGGTCCCGGTGATCCACCGCGCCTGACGGGCGGGCCGCACCGCGCGTTCCGGTCCCGGCGTCCCGGGACCGTGCGGGGGCGGGCCCGCGCCGAGGTCAGAGGCGGCGACTCTGCGGCACTCAGCACGAGAGACCCAGCAGGCTCCGGGACGAATATGCCGGTGTACTAGCACCCTCGTCCCGGTTGGTCGTTCCAATCTAGCTTACAGTGGCTTCCGGCAAGATAGAGCGATATACTCTGCCGGCTCGTATCGTTGCTCGGCCATAGTGCGGCGCGACGCGGGGGCGGGGGCGGCTAACGTCCGGGTCGAGGATAGACAGGCGTCCGTGCAGCTCGATCCCGCCACCCTGCTGGTCGTCAGCGCGGCGACGACCTTCCTGGTCGGCACGCTCTTCATGGCCTCGTGGCGGCAGGCGCCCGAATCCCGGGTGCTCGCCTACTGGGGCGCGGCGCATCTCGTGGGCGCGGCCGGATCGGCCGGCCTCGCGCTGCGCAACCAGATCCCCGACCTGATCTCGGTGGGCTTGGCCAATGCCGTGGTGCTCGCCGCCTACGGCCTCATCTGCAGCGGCGTCCGCTCCTTCGAGCATCGGGAGCCGCGGGTGGGCATCGCCATGGCCGGCGCCCTCGGCTGGTGCGCCCTGTGCCTGATCCCGACCTTCTACGCGTCGATCGAGGCCCGCATCATCTACGCCTCGGGGACCGCGGCGCTCTATTGCTGCGCCGCGGCCGCGGAGATCTGGCGCGGTCGCGCCGAGCGGCTCGCCTCCCGGATCGCCGCCGCCACCATCCTGGGGCTGCACGGCAGCTTCTACATCGTGCGGATCCCCGCGACGCTGGTGGCGCCCCCACAGCCGGGTCTCAGCCCGCTCGCATCGCCCTGGGTGGCGATCCTGTGCTTCGTCACCCTGATGTTCTCGATCGCCTCGGCCTTCACCTTCATGGCGCTGGTCAAGGAGCGGGCCGAGCGGGAGCAGCGCATCGCCGCCTCCACCGACGCGCTGACGGGCGTGCGCAACCGCCGGGCCTTCGCCGGGGCCGCCGCGGACGCGATAGCGCGGCACGGCGACGCCGCCCTGCTGCTGTTCGACCTCGACCGGTTCAAGGCCGTCAACGACCGCTTCGGCCACGGAGTCGGCGACGCGGTCCTCGTCGGCTTCTGCACCATGGCGTCGACCCTGCTACCGCGGGAGGCCCTGCTGGGCCGCCTCGGCGGTGAGGAGTTCGCGTGCCTGCTACCGGACGTCTCGCCCGCCGAGGCCCTGGCCCGGGCCGAGGAGTTGCGCCAGACCTTCGCGCAGCTCGCGGTTCCCGAGCTTCCGGCCCTGCGCGTCAGCGTCAGTATCGGGATCGCGCAGGCGCGCCCCGGGATCGCGTTCGACCTGCTGATGCAGCGGGCCGACGCCGCGCTCTACGCCGCCAAGAATGGCGGACGGGACCGGATCTCCGTGGCCGATCCGGCCGCCACGCGCGCGGCCTGAGGCCCTGCCGGGCGGGCTCACGCGAGGGCGCGCGCCGCCTCCGAGACCTTGCGCACCGAGGCATCGACGACGCTCGCGGAGGAGGCGATCTCCGCCATGGCGGTGTGGATCGCCGCGACGCCCTGCGCCGCCGACTGCATGTTCTCGGTCATGTCGCGGGTCACCGCGGCCTGCTCGGTCACGGCCGACGAGACGCTGAGCGAGATCGCGCTGAGCTGCTCGATCGTGGCGCCGATCCCGTCGATCGCCGAGACGGCGCGGGAAGTCTCGGCCTGCACGGCGGCGATCTGGGTTCCGATCTCGCCGGTGGCCTTGGCGGTCTGCTCGGCGAGCGCCTTCACCTCGGCGGCGACGACCGCGAAGCCCTTGCCGGCCACTCCGGCCCGGGCCGCCTCGATCGTGGCGTTCAGCGCCAGCAGGTTCGTCTGGTCGGCGATGGACCGGATCAGGCTCACCGCCGCTCCGATCCGGTCCGCGGCGCCGGTCAGCCCCACGACGATCGCCCCCGCCTCCTCGGCGCGGGAAACGACCAGATCGACGGAGGATTTCGCCTGCATCGCGTGACGGCTGAGTTCCTCGATCGAGGCCGCGAATTCCTCGGAGCCCGCGGCAACCGCGTCGACGTTGCGGCTTGTCCGGCTCGAGGCCTCCGCGGTGTCGTCCGCCTGCCGGACCACCCGGCTCATCGAATCGCGGATCGCCGCGATGTCGGCGTCGATCGCGCGCTGCCCCTCGGCCCGGCGCTGGCGGTCCTCGACCTGCCGGGTCACATCGGTGGCGAATTTCACCACGGCGCAGGGCTTGCCGTCGGCGTCGAGGATCGGATTGTACGCGCCGAAGATCCAGACGGTGCGGCCGTCCTTCCCGACGCGCCGGAACTCGCCGGCCTGGTACTCGCCGTTGCCGAGCGCGGCCCAGAACGCCGTGTAGTCCGGGCTGGCCGCCTCCGCCGGCGCCATGAACATGCGGTGATGCCGCCCGCGGATCTCCTCCAGCGCGTAGCCCATCGTGGACAGGAAGTTGCTGTTGGCGTCCGTGATCGTCCCGTCGAGGGCGAAGCAGATCACCGCCTGCGAACGGTTGAGCGCTTCGACCTGACCGGCGTGGAGCGCGTTGCGGGCGCGCTCCGCGGTGATGTCGGTGGCGAGCTTGACGACCTTGGTGGGCTTGCCGCGGCGGTCGAGGATCGGGTTGTATGAGCCCTGGATCCACACGGTGTGGCCGGCTTTCGTCACCCGCGGGAAGGCACGCGCCTCGTGCTGGCCGGCGCGCAGCCGGTCCCAGAAGGCGCTGTAGTCCGGACCGGACCTGTCGGCCTCCGGCACGAACATTCGGTGATGCTGCCCCCGGACCTCGTTCAGGGTGTAGCCGACGAGGTCGAGGAACACGGCGTTCGCGTCGGTGACGGTACCGTCGAGGTCGAATTCCACCCGCGCCATCGTCCGATCGATCGCCGCGAGCAGCGCGTCGTCGCGTGAACCAAACATCGCCATCGGAGCTCGTTCCCGCCTGATCTGTAAAGTGGCGGCGATCATGAGGATACGCGCTTAAAAAACCGTCAATGGCGCGCTCTCGTCATGAAACGGGCCGGGCGAGAATGCGAGAGAGCTGTGTCAGCGCAGTCGATCATCGCGGGATGTATTTTTTCGAGTGGCAAAGATGGTCGGGATATAAACAATATCTGCGCTATTATCGGTCGTCGAGCCTATACATCGACTGATCGACGTTTTCGACTGGTCATGGCTGGAGGCGGTCCGTCGGGTTGTTCGACGCGCGGCCTGCGTTAGGAGGAGCGTTGAGCGCCGGCGGTCCGACCCGAGCGGGGCGGGGACATCACGCGACACGGCACTGCCTGGAGACCCGACATGGACGAGGCCGCACGAATCGACCGCCTGGAGATACGCCTGACCGAGCAGGACGCGACGATCGAGGACCTGAACCGGACCTTGACCGAGCAGTGGCGGGTGATCGACCGGCTCTTCCGGCAGCTCGACGCGCTGCGGGAGCAGGTGGAGGAGGCGGCCGCCCGGGCGGCGCCGCGCGGGCCGGAACCGCCGCCGCCGCATTACTGAGGGAGGGGCCGGCGCGCCGCGGCGCGCCGGCCGGTGCGTCAGAAATTCGCCTGCGTGACGAACTTGGTGACCAGGTAGGCGTCGAGGGCTTCCGGGCCGCCCTCGCTGCCGTAGCCCGAATCCTTGACGCCGCCGAACGGCGTCTCGGGCAGGGCGAGGCCGTGGTGGTTGATCGAGATCATGCCGCTCTCGACCGCGTTCGACACCCGCGCCGCCCGCTCGGCGGAGCGGGTGTAGGCGTAGGCCGCGAGCCCGTAGGGCAGGCGGTTGGCCTCGGTGAGCGCCTCCTCGTCGTCGGAGAACCGGTTGATCATCGCCAGGGGCCCGAAGGGCTCCTCGTTCATGATCCGGGCGGTCAGCGGCACCTCGGTGAAGACCGTCGGCTCGAAGAAGTTGCCCTGGTTGCCGATGCGCTTGCCGCCAGCGCGCAGCGTCGCGCCGCTCGACTCGGCGTCCGCCGCCAGCGCCGTGACGGCGTCGAGGCGCCGCCCGTGGACCAGCGGTCCCATCTTGGTCTCGGGATCGAGCCCGTCGCCGACCTTTACCGACTTGGCGAAGGTGGTGAAGCCCTCGACGAAGCGGTCGAAGACGGAATCGTGCACGAGGAAGCGGGTCGGCGAGACGCAGACCTGGCCGGCATTGCGGAACTTCGAGGGGGCCAGGACGGCCACCGCCTTCTCCACGTCGGCGTCGCCGAACACGATCGCGGGGGCGTGGCCGCCGAGTTCCATCGTGGCGCGCTTCATGTGCTCGCCCGCGAGGGCCGCGAGCTTCTTGCCGACCACGGTCGAGCCGGTGAACGAGATCTTCCGGATGACCGGGTGCGGGATCAGGTAGGCCGAGATCGCTTCGGGATCGCCGTAGACCAGCGAGAGCGCGTCGCCCGGGATGCCGGCATCCAGGAAGGCGCGAACCAGGGCGGCGCAGCTCGCCGGCGTGTCCTCCGGGCCCTTCAGGATCACCGTGCAGCCGGTGCAGAGCGCCGCCGAGATCTTGCGGACCGCCTGATTGATCGGGAAGTTCCAGGGCGTGAAGCAGGCCACCGGCCCGACCGCCTCGCGAACCACCGCCTGCAGCACGCCGTCGGCGCGACCCGGGATGACGCGGCCGTAGGCGCGCTTACCCTCCTCGGCGAACCAGTCGATGATGTCGGCCGCCGCCAGGGTCTCGACGCGCGACTCGGCGAGCGGCTTGCCCTGCTCCATCGTCATGATCCGGGCGATCTCGTCGACCCGGGCGCGCAGCAGGTCGGCCGCCTTGCGCATCACCTTGGCGCGCTCGAAGGGGGCGACTTTGCGCCAGGCCGGGAAGGCGCGGGCGGCGGCCGCCAGGGCCTCGTCGAGATCCGCCGTGGTGGCGACCGCGCACTGGCCGATCGTCTCGCCCGTGGCGGGGTTCAGGACCCCCAGGGTGTCCCGGTCGGCACCCGCGCGCCAGCGCCCGGCGATGTGAAGCTCGGTATCCGGATACATCGGTCGATTCCCGCTCGGCCGCACCATCGGCCGCAGGCGGAATGTGGCGATGTGGCGCGCCCCGGCAATCCCCGCGGCGGCATGGCTGGGGCCGTCTGTATTCAGGCGGCGGCGCGGGCGGGCTCCGGCGCCTCGACGAGCGTCGCGCTCCCGTGGCGGGCGCGCAGGGTGGCGCCCTTCGGGACCACCCGCCAGCCCTCGCGGCAGCCGTCGATGGGCTCCGAGACGACGACGATGCCGCCCGGCCCCTCGCGATAGTACAGGCTCGGCGGCCGGCCGTCGCAGGCCCAGCGATAGGCGGTCAGCGTCTCGCCGTCCGTGAGCAGCGCGGTGAAGCGCAGCGGCTCGCAGACATTCGCCGCCTCCATCAACTCGCGGACGGTCTTCAGCGTCCGCGCCATCGCGCCGACGGGGTCCGCCTCCAGGCCGTTGGCGAGCGCCAGGAGGAAGATCGCCTCCGAGTCCGTGCTGCCGCGGCGATGGTCGTAGTAGGCGTCCGGGATCAGCGCCTCGAGGCGCCGCTTGATGCGATGATAGCCGCCGATCTGGCCGTTGTGCATGAACAGGTGGCGGCCGAACACGAAGGGGTGGCAATTGGCCCGGGCGGTGGCCGTTCCGGTCGAGGCGCGCACGTGCGCGAAGAACGTCCGCGCCCGCACCTGTCCGCAGAGGTTCACGAGGTTCTCGTCGGACCATGCCGGGGAGATGTCGCGGTAGACACCCGGCTCGGGCCGCTCGGCGTACCAGCCGATGCCGAAACCATCGCCGTTGGTCTCGGTCTTCCCCTCGTCGGCGTGCAGCGACTGGTGCACCAGCGAGTGGGTCGGCGCGCAGACGAGGTCGGAGAGGAAGACCGGCTCACCGCTGTAGGCGAGGAAACGGCACATGTCGGACGATGATCCTTCAGCTCTGGGCCGCGTTCGATCCGGCGAAACGCCCCCGCGCGGGTGGAGACGTTCCGCCGCAGGACGTTAACAGTCGGTCCACTCCGGTGAACAGTTTCTTAACCGCCCGGAAACTGCGCCATTTTCGTGCGTTCCGCATGAAAATGGTGCCGCCTGTCCGCAGGGCAGGCATTCGCCCCCGGAGCGACGCGACTCTTGTGAGCCGCCTCATGAAGGATCAGCATGGCCGAATCGGGGAATCAGAAGTTCGCCTTTCAGGCGACCGCCCGACGCGGGGCACGGCACCGGCAGCAGGAGACTTTGATGGATCGCGCAACGCCCGATAGTTCCGCCCCCGTGGCGCTCGTCGTGGAGGACGATGCGGCTGTGCGCGATCTCGCGACGGCGGTGCTCGAGGAGACCGATCTCGGCGTGATCGCCTGCGAGAGCGCCGAGGCGGCCCTCTCGGTGCTGGAGCGGTCCGACGTGACCGTGGCGCTGCTCTTCGCCGACGTGCGCCTGCCGGGCGCCATGGACGGCGTGTCCCTGGCGCAGGCGGTCAAGCGGCGGTGGCCGGACGTGCGCGTGGTCGTCACCTCGGGCGCGAGCCGGGACGCGCGGCTCCCCGATCAGGCGGTCTACATGCAGAAGCCCTGGCGGGCCCTCGACGTGCTGGTCCAGGCCGAGCACGCGACCATGGCCGCCAAGGCGGCTTGAAGCAGCGCTCTTCACGTCGTCGCGAGCGCCGCCACCCAACTCGGCGCCGCATCAGCGGATGCGGCTCCGATTGGTGCGACTGGAGCTGTTCTCGCCCGTGTTGCAGCGGTTCGGAGGATACAACTCCGGTCGAGACGGCCGCGCCACGCCCCCTCTCCCGTTCGGGAGAGGGTTGGGGCGAGCGTCCCGGTCTTTCCGGAGAGGTCGCATCCCTCACCCTGTCCCTCTCCCGCACGGGAGAGGGGACCCGCGCCGCGCACGTCTCGCGTTATCGGGCGTCGCCGTCCGGACGCGACGCAAAGAAAAAGCCCGGCCTACGCGCGCAGGCCGGGCTCTCTCATGACTGACGTGGTGTCGCTCAGGCGGCGGGAGCCGGGCCGACCGGGGTCTGGCCGGCGGCGTTGCCGCCCTGGCCCTGCGCGGCGGACGGCGACGGGAAGCCGGGACGACGACCACCGGCGGGGAAACGGGGCTTCGGCTTCGGCGCGGCGATCAGACCCTCGCGGATCGCGGTCTTGCGGGCCTGCTTGCGGGCGCGGCGGACGGCCTCGGCCTTCTCGCGAGCCTTGCGCACGGACGGCTTCTCATAAGCCTTGCGCTGCTTCATCTCGCGGAAGATGCCCTCGCGCTGCATCTTCTTCTTGAGGACGCGGAGCGCTTGATCGACGTTGTTGTCGCGAACGAGTACCTGCAACGGACTTGATCCTCTGGACCTGAAGTTCTGGGTTCACGCGGCCCGCCGCCGATCTGGAAACCGGCAACGTCCCTCGCCCGGTTTGAACCCGGGAGGGACGGGAACGTCGGTTTCCGAATCGGCGTGGAGCTCACGCCTTGACGGGGCTATTACACCAAGCGCGCACCAGTTCCAACCTGTCCGCGCGATCCATCCGCGCCTGCGCCGTGCTAGGTTGCGCGGATGAGACACGACGACTCGCAGCAATTCGCCAGCGACAACTATTCCGGCATCTGCCCGGAGGCCTGGGCGGCGATGGAGGCGGCCAATCGCGGCCACGCCCCGGCCTACGGCGAGGACGCCTGGACCGCCCGGGCGGCCGACGCCTTCCGCGACCTGTTCGAGATCCCGTGCGAGGTGTTCTTCGCCTTCAACGGCACGGCCGCCAACGCGCTGGCGCTGGCCGCGCTGTGCCAGTCCTACCACAGCGTGATCTGCGCCGACTCGGCCCATGTCGAGACCGACGAGTGCGGCGCGCCGGAATTCTTCTCGAACGGCTCGAAGCTGCTGACCGTCCGGACCGAGGGCGGCAAGCTCACGCCGGAGGCGATCCGCGGGCTCGCCCAGAACCGCAGCGACATCCACTTCCCGCGGCCGCGCGTGGTGACGATCACGCAGCCCACCGAGACCGGGCAGGTCTACAGCCTCGCCGAGCTGCGGGCCCTCTCGGCGACCTGCCGCGAGCTGGGCCTCGCCCTTCACATGGACGGGTCGCGCTTCGCCAATGCCTGCGCGAGCCTCGGGTGCAGCCCCGCCGACATGACGTGGCGCTCGGGCATCGACGTCCTGTGCTTCGGCGGCACCAAGAACGGCATGCATGCCGGCGAGGCGGTGGTGTTCTTCGACGCCGAGCTCGCGGAGGATTTCGGCTACCGCTGCAAGCAGGCCGGCCAGCTCGCCTCGAAGATGCGCTTCCTCGCGGCCCCCTGGGTCGGCATGCTGGAGAGCGGCGCGTGGCTGCGGAACGCGGCCCACGGCAACGCCTGCGCCCGCCGCTTCGCCGAGGCGGTGGGCGGGCTGCCGGGGGTGCGGGCGCTGTTTCCCGTCGAGGCGAACGCGGTCTTCCTGACGATGCCGGCGGCCACGATGGAGGGCCTGCGCGCCCGGGGCTGGCGTTTCTACACCTTCATCGGCGGCGGCGCGCGGTTCATGTTCGCCTGGGATGCCCGGACGGAGCGGGTCGACGAGCTGGTCGGCGACCTGCGCGCGCTGGCGGCCGCCGCGGCCTGAGCGCGCGGACATCGCGGTAGAGCCGCCTCACCGAATGTGTCTCGCGCGCAGGTGCCCGGTTTCTCTGAGAGGCGTGAATACGCTGGCGCGACGTGCGCACGCTCGTCCTTGCGAGCGCAGCGAAGCGACCCAGCGACGCGCGACGCCTGCCGATGACGTGAGGCTCTGGGTCGCTTCGCTCCGCTCGCGATGACTGAGGGATCGGAAAGCCGGGCCCGGGAGGAAGGGAGCAGCGCGATACTTCGACCCGCTCCCTACAGCAGCGCGAGATCCGCCGGGTCCGCGCTGGGGAAGATCCGCCGCAGGCTCGCCGGGTCGAGCCCGTAGAGCCGCCGGAACAGGCCGCCCAGAAGGCCGCGGTAGTCGGTGAGCACCGGATAGTCCCGGTTCTGGAACAGGTGCGCCTCGTCGGCCCGCACCTGCGGTCCCGCGATCCGGCCGCCCCGGACGCCGCCGCCGAGGATCCAGTAGACGCTGCCGTGGCCGTGATCGGTGCCGCGGCTGCCGTTCTCCCGGAAGGTGCGCCCGAACTCCGACAGCACCACCACCACCGTGTCGGACCAGCCCGGCCCGATCTCCTCGACGAAGCCCGAGAGGCCGCGCCCCAGCTCGCCGAGCCGGTCGGCGAGGTAGCCGGTGCCCGCGCCCTGGTTCACGTGCGTGTCCCAGCCGCCGACATCCACGAAGCCGAGGTTGAAATTCTCGCGCATCAGGCGGCCGATGCGCCGCGCCGACAGCTCGAAGCCCTTGGGCGAGACCGCACCGCGGTCGGCCTGCCCGGCATGATCGGAGATCGTGTGGTAGACCGCGTCGCGCACCCGGAACCCCTCGGTCACGGCGGCGGCCAGCTTGGTGTCGCTGTACATCGCCGCGATGAGGCGGGCCTGCCGGTCGTCGATGCCGGGCTTGCCGACCCCGTTGATGGCGATGTTGGGTACCGTCTCGCCGCCCCGGAAGATGAGCGGCATCTGGTCGGTGAAGGCGATCGGCCGGACCCGCGTCAGCTCGGCGGCGAGCCGGGCCATGAAGCCGGAATTGTAGTCGCGGGCCGCGCCGACCGTCTGGCCCATCTCGATCGTGTCCTGGGTCTCGAAATGGCTCCGGGTCAGGTCGTCGGTGCCGGCGAAGGGCACGAAGGCGGCCTGACCCTTGGCGTAGAGCGGCAGGAGCGTGTCGCGCAGAGCCGGATGCAGGCTCCAGTCGGCGTCGAGCGCCAGCGCCGCCTTCGGGTCCGACGCGTCGGGCTTCGGGATCGCGAGGTTCGGCCGCGACCGGTAATAGAAATCGCTGCCGGTCGGGATCACCACGTTGGCGGCGTCGTAGGCGCCGCGCAGGAACACCACGAGCAGGCGCGCGTCGGCCTTCGGGGCGGCCCAGACGCGGCCGGCCACCGTGGACAGGCCGAGCGCCGCCGAGGCGCGGATCAGGTCGCGACGGTTCATCGCATGAACTCCGGCGAGGCGAGGTAGAGGGTGTTCCAGTCCTGCGGCGAGACCGCCTGGGCGAGGGCCGCGCGCGTCGCCGCCGACAGGGTGCCGGACAAAGCCGAGAAGTAGAGCCCATTGGCGAGCACCGGGAAGGCCGGCTCCTCGGCCTGATCGGGCAGCGCCGGCTTGAACAGGCCGGCCGAGCCGGACCCGATCTGCCGGGCGATCTCGAACCGCGTCGCGAGCTGCCCGGGCCCGCTCCAGGCGGCCGCGTCGAGGGGGTAGCCGTCCGGCGTCGAGCGGTTGAACAGGCCCTCGCCGAGGCGGTTCAGCCAGCCGAGGACCGGACCGGCGTTGCGGATGACGCGCGCGTCGTAGGCCATGCGCAGGGCCGAGAAGACGTAGCGCACCGGGTCCTTGAAGGCGCCGCCGCGCTCGGCCGTGAAGGCCGGCTCGCGCACCAGCGCCTCCATCACCGCGGCGATGTCGCCGTCGGTCCGCGTGAAGACGGCGGCGAGCCGGGCGACGAGGGCGTCGTCGGGCGGCTGACCGAGGAAGTAGGTCGCCAGCGCCCGGGAGACGTTGGTCGCGGTGGCGGGGTTGCGGGCGATCAGGTCGACCGCCTCCTCGACCTCGGGCCAGCCGCGCCCCCGGATGCGCGTGCCGAGGAAGACCTTGTCGCCGTAATCGTGCCGGTTCGGGTTGAACGTGAACAGGCCGTCCCGGCGGAAGTCGGCGGCGTGCTCGGGGCGGAGCTTCGGGGTCTCGGGCTTCAGGTCGATGCCGACCCCGCTCAGGATCCGGGCCAGCGCCTCGACGTCGCCCTGCGTGTAGCCGGAGCCGACACCCATCGTGTGCAGCTCCATGATCTCCCGGGCGTAGTTCTCGTTCGGGCGGCCGGCCGCGTTGGCGTCGTTGTCGAGGTAGCGCTGCATCGCCGGGTGGCGCAGGCTCGCCATCAGCAGGTCGCGGAAGCGCCCGAGCACGTGCGGGCGGATCGCCGTCTCGACGTAGTCGCCCACGGCGGCGCGCAAGGTCGACTTCCCTTGGTGGACGTTGAGCCGGTTGAACCAGAACCACGTGAGCCGCTCGCGCAGCTGGTCGGGGCTGTAGAGCGCCCGCAGCACCCAGACGGAGGCGGCGTTCCGCGCGGCCGTGTTGAGCGCCGCCTGGAAAGCCTGCTGCGCGGCCTTCCTGGCTTCGGGATCGGCGATGTCCTTGGCGGCCTTGGCCTGCGCGTCCAGGGCCTGGGCCCGCTCGAACAGGCTCCCCGGCGGGGTCAGCGCGTCGACCTGCGCCTGGGCGTCGGGGGGCAGGCGCGTTTCGGCGGGCGGGTGAAGCTGATCGTGCAGCCAGCGCGCCCGCCCCTCAGCGGTGAGCTGCGCGAAGGCCGAGGGCGTGGCACCCCAGGTCAGGGCATCGAGGAAGGCGGCGTCAGCCGCTGCGGCGCGCTGCGGCGCCTCGGCCGCGCGGGGCCCGGCGCCCGCGGAGGTGAGCAGCAGGGCGGTGACCAGACAACAGCGTGCTGCGGCGCGCGACATCGGGGCCTCGCGAAGCGTGGATCGACCGGGGAAGCGTGCTGCCGCGCCCCTGTACGGTGCCTGAAAGGCGGCCCCATTCTGCCGCCGTCTTTGCCAATATCGGGGCTTGCCGCTACACGATCCCGAGACCGCGCGAGTGCCGCGCCGCGCACCACCACGTTCCGCCGACCCAGGGCGTTCGCTCCATGCTGATGCAGACCAAGACCGAGGCGAGGCCGGCCGATCCGGTGTCGCGGCGGCGCACCTTCGCGATCATCTCCCACCCCGACGCGGGCAAGACCACGCTCACCGAGAAGCTCCTGCTGTTCGGGGGCGCGATCCAGCTCGCAGGCGAGGTGAAGGCGAAGCGCAACCGGGTCTCGACCCGCTCCGACTGGATGGGCATCGAGAAGGAGCGCGGCATCTCGGTGGTCACCTCGGTGATGACCTTCGAGTACGGCGACTGCGTCTTCAACCTCCTCGACACGCCCGGCCACGAGGACTTCTCCGAGGACACCTACCGGACGCTGACGGCGGTCGATTCGGCCGTCATGGTGATCGACGCCGCGAAGGGCATCGAGGCGCGCACGCGCAAGCTGTTCGAGGTCTGCCGCCTGCGCGACATCCCGATCGTCACGTTCGTCAACAAGCTCGACCGCGAGGCGCGCGACCCGTTCGAGCTTCTGGACGAGATCGAGAAGACGCTGGCGCTGGACGTCGCTCCGGTGACGTGGCCGATCGGCACGGGCCGCAACTTCTCCGGTACTTACGAGCTCGGCGGCAACCGTGTCCGCCGCCTCGACGCCGCCGAGGATGCCGGGATGGTCCCGGTCTCGGGTCCCGGCGACAAGCTGTTCGACGAATTGCTCACCGAGGACGGCGCGGCCGACGCGTGGCGCGAGGAGGTGGAGCTCGCCGAGGGCGGCTTGAAGCCGTTCGACCTCGACGCGTTCCGCGAGGGGCACCTGACGCCGGTCTTCTTCGGCTCGGCGCTGCGCAATTTCGGCGTGCGGGACCTGATCGACGGTCTCGCCAAGGTTGCGCCGCCGCCGCGGGGCCAGGACGCGGACAAGCGCCTCGTCGAGCCGACCGAGCCGCGGATGACCGGATTCGTGTTCAAGATCCAGGCGAACATGGACCCGAATCACCGGGACCGGATCGCGTTCATGCGGGTCTGCTCGGGCAAGCTTAACCGGGGCATGAAGGCCCGGCTGGTGCGCACCGGCAAGCCGATCTCGCTCTCGGCGCCGCAATTCTTTTTCGCCCAGGACCGAGCCATCGCCGACGAGGCCTATGCCGGCGACGTGGTCGGTATCCCGAACCACGGCACGCTGCGGATCGGCGACACGCTCACCGAGGGCGAGGATATCGTGTTCCGGGGTGTCCCGAGCTTCGCGCCGGAGATCCTGCGCCGGATCAAGCTCACCGACGCGATGAAGGCCAAGAAGCTGCGCGAGGCGCTCCAGCAGATGGGCGAGGAGGGTGTCGTGCAGGTGTTCGTGCCGCAGGACGGAAGCCAGGCGATCGTCGGCGTGGTCGGCGCGCTGCAGCTCGACGTGCTGAAGGAGCGGCTCCAGGCAGAGTACGGCCTGCCGGTGGATTACGAGACCTCGCGATTCTCGGTCTGCCGATGGGTGTCGTCCGAATCGGAGGCCGAGCTCGACAAGTTCATCGACTCGCACGGCTCGGCCATGGCCAAGGACCTCGACGGCGCCCCGGTCTTCATGGCGACCACGGCCTTCTCGCTCCGCTACGAGGAGGAGCGCTACCCGGCCGTGCGCTTCACCGACGTGAAGGATTATCAGAAGCGGGCGGCGTGACGCGCGTCGGCGGGGCCTCCGCGTCGCCGCGCTCGCGAGGGGGGCGCGGCGTCAGAACTTGCCGAGCATCGGGAATTCGACGCTCAGGGTCGATTCGGACGCGATCGGCGCCTCGCGCTTGCGCGGCTTGCGGTTGAGGACCTGCTTCAGCTTGGTCTTCAGCACCGCCATGTCGAACGGCTTGAGGATGAAGGCGTCCGCGCCCGCCTGGTGGGCGAGGTTGATGTCCTCGAAGTCGAAGGACGACTCGGTGAGCATGAAGGGCGTGTTCATCAGCGCGTCGTCGGCGCGGATCTCGCGCAGCAGGGTGAGCCCGTCCATGGGCTCCATGTCGAGATCGGAGATCACCAGGGCGTAGCGGCGCTGCCGCATCCGCTCCAGTGCCTCGGGCGCGTTGGTGACGCCCTCGACATCCGGGAAGCCGATGCGGGTCATCAGCATCACGATCAGCCGCAGAAGCTTCTCCTGATCGTCGACGATGAGAATCGGGGGCGTATCGCTCTCGGACATCGGCAGCTCAGATGAAGAGGTGGTCGATGCCCTGACGGGACATCGCGTCGGACTGCAGCGACAGGCACAGCCCGTGTATCGCGGACGCCTTCGGCGTTCCGCGCTGGAGCATCGGGAGCAGGTTGGCCTTGGCGAACAGCGTGTCGTTCCCGGCCGTGCGCTGCGCGCTCTTGAACGAGTGGACGAACTCGCGCTTGGTGATCTCCCGCCACTCGCTGATCTGGACCTCGCGGTGGCGGCTGTCGGCACTCACCCGATCGAAGGTCTCGTGCACGGACGTTCGCTCGCCCTCGATGACCTGGCAGGCGAAGTTGCCCTCGATGACCAGAAAGCTCGTGATCACCGCGAACTCGTTCTTCTTCTGAGCGATGCGACCGATATCGCTGATCTGCTCGGACCTCTTCGCCGCGTCCGACGACAGGTTGAGACGCGAGAAGTAGATGATGTGGACGAGGCTTGTCCGTTTCGCCCGCATGATCCCGAGATCCGCAATCCGTACCCGTTCAGCGCTTCCGGACAGGACGCACCGCGCGTGGCCCCGGCCCGGCGGCATCTTCGCGCGTGTCGAATAACACCGCGTAAACGCGGCGGCCGGGACTTCCGGTCCGGATCTCCGCCCCTGCGGGACCGACCCGGCAGGATCTGCCGGGCGCGCGGCCATGACCGGTCAACCCTGCCGGGTCGTCGACGGTCCGGTCCAGGATTCTCAAGGACTTAGCCCTGGCACGCCGGTTGCGGCCGGTCCGGCTGCGGGCCAGTGCGGCGCGCATCGGGATCGTTCGCCATGGATCTTTTCACCGCCCTGCAGACCTCGGTCTCCGGACTCCAGGCGCAGTCCTACGCCATCAGCAACATCTCCGGGAACATCGCGAACTCGCAGACGACCGGCTACAAGCGCATCGACACCAGCTTCGTCGACCTGATGTCCGAGAAGACGCCGGGCCGCGAGGTCGCGGGTTCGGTGCTGCCCCAGTCGCAGCTCACCAACACGCTGGCCGGCAACGTGGTCTCGTCGAGCGTGCCCACCAACATGGCCATCAACGGCCAGGGCTTCTTCACCGTCGTGCAGAAGACCGGCGACGCGAACGGCGCCACATCCTTCGGCGGCACGAACCTGTACACGCGCCGGGGCGATTTCGCCCAGGACAAGGACGGCTATCTCGTCAACGGCGCCGGCGGATACCTGACCGGATCCAACCTCGATCCGATCACCGGTCAGACGACCAGCATCGGTCCGATCAAGATCGGCAACTCGGCGCTGCCGGCGCAGGCCACCACGACGATCACCTACGCCGCCAACCTGCCCTCGACGCCGAGCACGTCGGCCTCGGCGACGTCGGGATCCGATCTCTACAATCAGAATACCGCCGCGGTCGTGACCTCCGGATCGGGGCAGACCGGCGTCAAGGTCGATTCGACCCAGACCGGTGCCGTCTCGACATTCATGAGCAACAGCATCGCCGGCCCGTCGCTGCCGGTCTACACGTCGACCGGCGCGCCGCTCACGCTGACGACCCGCTGGGCCAAAGTCCAGGACGCGACGACCACGCCGGCTCAGCCGGCCGTGTGGAACCTGTACTACTCCACCAACCCGAGCGCGCTCACGACGTCCGACTGGAACAACGTGGGCACGGCCTTCACCTTCGATTCCACCGGGAAGCTCACCTCGCCCTCGACGAACCCGATCCCGCTGGGGCCGATCACCATGGGTGACTACACGTTCCCCAGCCTCAACATGAATCTCAGCGCCTCAGGCCTGACGCAGTATGCCGATACGACCGGTGCGGCGACGACCAACGCGCTGACGCAGAACGGCAACAGCTCCGGCACGCTCACGAGCGTGGCCGTCGGTCCGGACGGCAAGGTCAACGGCACCTTCTCCAACGGTTCGGTCGTGGCTCTCGCCTCGGTCGGCGTCGTCCAGTTCGCCAATGCCGACGGCCTGAAGGCCGATACGAACGGGAACTATCTCCAGACCGTCGATTCGGGGCCTCCGCTCGCGGGCCTCAACGGCAGCACGATCTCGGGTGCCAGCAACGAGCAATCGAACACCGACATTGCGACCGAATTCTCTAAGATGATCGTAACCCAGCAGGCTTACTCTGCGAACACGCGCGTCATGTCGACGGCCCAGACGATGATGTCTGATCTGCTCAACGTGATCCGCTGAGTGAGGGTGCGATTCGAGCCGCGGAGGCCGTGACATGTCGCTGAATGCGATCTCCACCTCGAGCGCAGGCCTCGCCGCCACCCAGGCGGCGATCAACATCGTCTCGCAGAACGTCGCCAATGCCGGGACGGCGGGCTACGTCAAGCGCACGCTCTCGACGGTCGCCACCGGGACGAACAATTCCGGCGTGGCCGCCGGCACGATCACCCGCAGCTTCGACGCCGCAGCGCTGAACCAGCTCCGGCTGGAGACCTCGGGGGCCGCCTACACGGGCACCAAGTCCGGCATCGCCGCCCAGCTCGACGCCCTCTACGGCGTGCCCGGCAGCTCCACCTCCCTCGACGGGACGCTGAACACCTTCACCCAATCGCTCCAGGAACTCGCCGCGAACCCGACCTCGGCGGCCGCCCGCACGACGGTGCTGGGCAATGCCGCGGCCGTCGCGAGCCTCATCAACAGCGCCGCCGGCACGGTGCAGAATCTGCGCACCGGTCTCGAGTCGCAGCTCGGCAACGACACGAGCGCGGCGAGCACGATCCTGTCCAACATCGCGACGCTCAACGGCAAGATCCAGAACACCACCGATAGCACCTCGCTGACCGATCTTCAGGACCAGCGCGACCAGGCAATCAACAGCCTGTCGAGCTACATGGACGTGCAGACGGTCCCGCAGCGCGACGGGACGGTCTCGGTCATGACCCAGTCGGGCGTGACGCTGGTCGACCGCGGGAACGCCGCGACCCTGACCTTCGACGGACGCGGCGTGCTCAGCCCGACCGCGAGCTACTCGACCGATCCCGCGCAGCGGACGGTCGGAACCATCACGGCGACGCTGCCGGGCGGCGGCAAGATCGACCTCGGCGCCCCCGGCGTGCTGCGGTCCGGCAGCCTGGCCGCCGAGATCGAGATGCGCGACCAGACCCTGCCGCAGGCGCAGCGGCAGCTCGACGATCTCGCGGCCGGCCTCTCGAAGGCGCTCACGAATACCGCGACCACCGGGACGTATAGCGGGACCGACACGCAGATCAGCGTCTCGACGATGCAGCCCGGGAACACGATCACCTTCCCGGTCACCGACAACACCGGGGCCGTGCGCAACGTGACGCTGGTGGCGTCCGCCACCTCCAGCGGCGCGGTCGTGCCCGCCGCGCAGACCACGGATGCCAGCGGCCTCACGCTGACCTTCAACGCCAGCGGCGGGCCCGGCACCTACGCGGCGGCGATCCAGTCCGCCCTCGCCACGTTCAACGCCTCCGGCAGCACCTACAAGCTGCCGACACTGTCGGCGAGTCCGGTCTCCTCGACCGCCACCAGCGCGACGCTGACGCTGGGGGCGGCCGGCAAGGTCGCCGGCGCGGCGAGCGCCAGCGTCACGGCCGTCTCGGCGTCTGACCTGAACACCGGCAACCCGTCGATCGCGATGTTCGTCGACGGTACGGGCAACAAGCTCTACACCGGGACGTTCGACGGCGGCTCGCAGCTCACCGGTTTCGCCCAGCGCATCACGGTCAACGGCGCCCTGGCGGGCAACACCGCCGCGCTGACGGCGGCGAGCGCCACGGATCCGAGCGCGTCCGGCGCGCGCGCCCAGAAGCTGTTCACGGCGCTCACCGCGAACCAGCAGACCTTCTCGTCGTCGAGCGGCATCGGCGGCGTCTCGGCGCCCTACAGCGCCACCGTGATCGGCTTCGCGCAGGATATCGTGTCCACGCAGGGGGCCAACGCGTCGAACGCCGCGGCCCTCGACGCCACCCAGCAGACGGCGCTCTCCACCGCGCAGAGCCGGTTCTCCGCCGGGGCGGGCGTCAACATCGACCAGGAGATGTCGAACCTGATCGCCCTGCAGACCGCGTACGGCGCCAACGCGCGGGTGCTCACCGCGGCCCGCGACATGCTCAACCAGCTGCTGCAGATCTGATCATGACGACGATCACGCCCTTCGCGGCCGGCTCCTACATCACCAACCGCAACGCCTCGCAGCTCCAGACGCTGAAGAGCCAGCTCAACGACCTGACCAACCAGCTCTCGAGCGGTCAGGTCTCGCAGACCTATGGCGGCCTCGGCTCCGGGCGGTCGACGGCTCTGTCCGCGCAGGCCACCCTGAGCGCGCTCACCGGCTACGCCGCCGGCATCACCGCCGCGCAGACCCGGACCGACCTCGCGGTCACGAGCCTGACGCAGGTGGCGACCCTCGGCACCTCCACCGGGACGATGCTCCAGAACGGCCTGCAGAGCGTGGCGGCGAACTCGGTCTCCGGCCGGTCGACGGCGCTGGCCAACCTGCAGACGGCCCTCGACACGCTGAACGAATCGGCGGCGGGCAACTACCTGTTCGGCGGCACCGACACCACGACCCAGCCGGTGGTCGATTCGAGCAAGATCCTCAACGGCACGACCGACGCGAGCGGCAACACGCTCGACGGCCTCTCGACCCTGATCTCGCAGCGGGTCAACGCCGAGCTCGGCGCGGGGGGCAACGGCCGCCTGACGCAGACCCTGGCGAGCCCGGCCACGAGCGTGCAGGTCACCGAGGAGTCGAACAACCTGACCCGAGGACAGTTCGGCTTCACCCTGGCGGGCGCGCCGACCACGACCGGCTCGGCGATCGGCGCGACCTACACGGCGGGCACGGCCACGAGCCCGGGCAGCTTCAGCCTCGGCATGACGACGCAGCCGAGCGCCGGCGACACCGTGTCGTTCGCGCTGAAGATGGCCGACGGCACCTCCACGACGATCACGCTCACGGCCGCGACGAGCGCGGACCCGAAATCGATCACCAACTTCGCCATCGGCTCGACGCCCGCCCAGACGATGGCCAACCTGTCGACGACGCTGAGCAACGCGCTCACCGGCGCGGCCAACAGCACGCTGGCGGTGAACGCCACCGCGGCGACCGCGTCGAACTTCTTCTCGGGCGCGGCGGAAGGCGGCCCGTCGGGGTCCGGCGTGATGCCGCAGCGCATCCTGTACGATGGCACCACCCCGATCGGCTACAGGGCGGCCACGCCCCAGGACACGGTGCTGTGGTACCAGGGCGAGAACACCTACACGCAGCCCGCGCCGCCGGCCGTGCCGCAGCCGACCTCGGCGATCGACACGCAGTCGGTCCAGGTGAGCGCGACCGGGAGCGTCGGGACGGGCGCCCGCGCCAACGATCCCGCGGTCCAGAACGTGCTCGCCGGCCTGGCGACCATGGCCTTCGGCCTGCCCACCACGAACGACGCCAACACCTACAACACCTACCAGACGGTGGCGACGAAGGCCGGCAACCTGCTCTCTTCCGCCAACCAGACCCCCAGCGTCCAGGACACGGTCACGCAGCTCACCGTCGCGTCGACGCGGCTCTCGAACGCCGGCACGACCAACAAGGCGCTCCAGAACACCGTCCAGAACACCCTGGACGGGATCGAGCAGATCTCCCCCGAGGAGGTCATCACCAAGCTGCTCGACGTGCAGAACCGGCTCCAGGCCAGCTATCAGGTGACCGCGACGCTCTCGAAGCTCTCCCTCGTGAACTACATCAGCTGAGCTGATCGCCGAGACCGGTCAGCGCTCGCCTGACGCTCAAAAAAAATCTCGCGACGTGTCCGGTTCACCATAGTCTCGCCGCTTTCCGGGAATGAAGCGCAGCGTGCGGTCGCGCCCACGCGCCGTCATTCGATTGAGGAGAGGTCGGCATGGCGCTGTCCGGACCCATCGAACTCGTCCTCCGCCTGGGAGTCGTCCCGCGCACCGGCGCGATCGTCCTGGTCGAGCAGGCCGTCGACACCTATCTCGCGGGTTACGCGCATCCCGAAGAGCGCGCCATCGCCCTCGACATCCTGCTGCGCGACCTCGCCCGCCTGCGCATCCACGAGCCCGATCTCGACGGGTTCGTCGGCGAGGTCGAGCACTACATCGACCTGCTCCACCGGGATCTCGCCCGCCAGGCCGCCTGAGATGCGCGGCCGGCTCCCGGTCTGCGCTGCCCTCGCGGCGATCGTGGCCGGCGCTGGGCCGGCCGAGGCCCTCGACCTGCGGGACCTGCCCGTGATCCCGGGGCCGGTGCCGTGCCCGTCCAAGGGCCAGGGCTTCGTGCGGCTGCCGGGGAGCGGCAGCTGCCTCCGCGTCTCGGGCCGCGTCGTCGCGGGGGCGGATCTGACCGCGGGGAGCGGCGTCGCGGCAGCGCCGGCCGTGGCCGGCCGCATCGCGGTCGACAACCGCGTCGACACCGATCTCGGCGAGGTGCGGACCTACGTCCGGATCGGCGCCGGCCGCCGTCCGGGCGGGCCCTAGAGGTTGCGCGAGAGGACCAGCGGCCCGCTGCGCACGCCGCGGCCGTACGGGGACGGCGCTGGCGTCTGCCGCCCGTAGCCGGAGGGGAGCTGCGCCCGGCCGATCTCCTCCGCCAGGGTCTTGATCAGCCCTTCCGAGACGGTCTTGGCGCTGGCGAGCACCGTCTGGTTCGCCTCCACGGCCGCGGTGAACCGCCGGTGGGCGGTGCGCAGGGCCTCGACCCCGTCGGGATGGAAGCGCTTCAGGGCGACGGCGTTCGCCTTCGCGACCTCGAGACCCTGCATGTAGGCGGCGGCCAGCGCGGCCTTCGGTTCCGCCGCGGCGACGCCCTCCTGCAGCCGCCCTTCCCGGACGTAGGCCGCCTCTTCGGCGAGCACGGCTTCCAGCGCGGCCATGTTGCCGAGCACGCCCGCCACCAGGGCCTCGGCGGTGATCCGGTCCCCGACGCGCAGCGGTTCAGCTCTTTGCATGGATCGCTCCCTCGCTCGCCGCACCCTGCATCTTCATGATCTCACGGAAAACCGAATCGGCGATGCCGACTCCGCCGCTCTTCACGATCTGCTTCGCGTATTCCTTGGTCAGCATCGAGCGGTAGACGCCGCCGCCGGTGCCGTTCTCGCCGAGCGGCCCGTCGGTGCCCTCCGACTGGGTCAGCCGGTCGAGGCTGTTCTCTAGGAACATCGATTCGAACTCGGTCGCCGTCTTCAGCGCCTTGGCCTTGTTGGCGGTCTTGATGATCCCGTCGACGGCGCTCCCGGCCACCGAGGTTCCGACGCTGGCGGCGGCGCTGGCCGCGACACTGGCGAGTTGCAGCATGGATCGTCCCTTCGCGTCCGTTCGGTCACATCAGCTCGATATCGGCCTGGAGCGCGCCCGCGGCCTTGATCGCCTGGAGGATCGAGATGAGATCCCGCGGGCCGACGCCCAGGGCGTTGAGACCGTCGACCAGCTCGCGCAGGCTGACACCCTCCTTCACCAGGGCGAGCTTGTTTCCGTCCCCGGTATCGACCTTCACCCCCGTGCGCGGCACCACGACGGTGCGTCCGTCGGAGAACGGCGCCGGCTGGCTGACCTGCGGCTGCTCGGTGATGGTGACGGTGAGGTTGCCCTGGGCGATGGCCACCGTCGACACGCGCACGTCCCGGCCCATGACGATGATCCCAGAGCGCTCGTCGACCACGACCCGGGCGGTCTGGTCGGGCTCCACCTTCAGCTGCTCCACCTCGGTGATGAGGCGGATCATGTTGCCGTTGTAGCGGGACGGGATCTGGATCGTGACGGTGGCCGGGTCGGTGGGCTCGGCGGTGTCGGCGCCCATGAAGTCGTTGATCGCGGCGGCGATCCGCTTCGAGGTGGTGAAGTCCGGGTTGCGCAGCGACAGCCGCAGCGAGCGGGCGTCGTTCAGCTTGAAGGCGATCTCGCGCTCGATATTGGCGCCGTTGGAGATCCGGCCGTTGGTCGGCACGCCCCGGGTGATCTTCGCGGCATCGCCCTCGGCGGCGAAGCCGGCGATCGCCACCGAGCCCTGCGCCAGGGCGTAGACCTCGCCGTCGGCGCCGAGGAGCGGCGTCACCAGCAGGGTCCCGCCCTGGAGGGACTTGGCGTCGCCCAGCGACGAGACCGTCACGTCGATCCGGGTGCCCTGCGCGGCGAAGGGCGGCAGGCTCGCGGTCACCATCACGGCGGCGAGGTTCTGCGTGCGCATCGTGGCGCCGCGGGTGTTGACGCCGAGGCGCTCCAGCATGGCCTGGAGCGACTGCTTGGTGAACGGGATGTTGTTCAGCGTGTCGCCGGTTCCGTTGAGGCCGACCACGATGCCGTAGCCGACGAGCTGGTTCTGGCGAACGCCCTCGATGGAGGCGAGATCCTTGACGCGCGACAGGGCGAGCGCCGGCACGGACAGCGCGGCGAGAAGCAGGGCGCCCGCGAGGGCGACCGAGAGAGACCGGAGAGGACTGAACGCGTGACGCGGGCGCATGCCGTGTTTCGACCGTGACGGACCTGCCCCCATCCTGCCAGGGTCGTGCCAGCCGCCCGATCTGTGCAAGCCATTGAAGAAAACAAAGTTTTTCCGGGCCATGTCTGGCCCCGCGCCCCGCGGTACCGGCACCGAACCTGCCGACCCGGCAGCTTCTGCCGGCTTGTTTACCCGCGCTTAACCCTGGCGGCCGAATTTCCGGTTCTGCGCGGGGGCGCTTGGAGCAACGCGAACCGGATCATGCGTGTCGAGACTCGCCAGCCGATCCAGAGCGCCGGCGGTGTCGCGTCCGCCCGGAAGCCCGAGGGCGGCGCGGCCTTCAGCCTCGGCGCGGCCCCGTCGTCGACGGCGTCTGCCGGCCCGCCGGCCGCGGCCGCGACGCTCGCCGGGCTCGACGCGGTCCTGCTTCTCCAGGCCGAGGCCGACACGCCCCAGGAGCGGCGCCGGCGCTCAGCCCAGCGCGGCCAGGACATCCTCGACGGCCTCGACCGGCTGAAGGCGGCGCTGCTCGGCGGCCGCGTCGCGCCGCAGGATCTGCGCGCCATCGCCGGCCGCCTGAACGAGCGTGCCGGCCTCTCGGGGGATCCGCGGCTCGACGGCCTGATGGCCGAGATCGAGCTGCGCGCCGCGGTGGAACTCGCCAAGCTGGAGATGGCCCGGCGCGTCTGAAGGCTCCTGCACCCGACCCTTGGCGCATCCCGGCAACGCGCCGGGCGGGCGCCCGATCCCGCTACCTCGGCCGCTACACCGCCCGCCGCTTCGGGCCCGTCGGCAGCATCTGCGGCTCGCCCGGTCCGGTCTCGACGCCGAGATCCGGCACCGCGATGATCGGTGCGCCGCGCAGGTCCTTGCGGGTGACGATGGCGCCGCGCTCCTCGAGATAGGCCAGCATCCGCCGCGCCCGGCCGCCCGAGCTGGTGCCGTAGGCCTCGGCCAGCATGGTGTCGGTGGGGCAGGGGGCGCCCTCGATGGCGGCCCGCGCGACCACGAGGAACAAGCCGGCGAGGTCGTCCGGCAGGCCGGCCGCGATCGCCTGGGCCTGCTCCCAGCCGGAATTGTCCGCGACCGCGCCGCCGGCCTCGGCCCGCGCAACGGCGAGGCGCCGCTTGAACTCGGGCAGGCCCATCGTGTCGCCGCGCAGGCGCCGGATGCGGCAGCGGACCGTGAAGTCCTGGTAGAGCGTCGCGGGGGTGCAGGCGGCGGCGTCGGCATCCGCCAGCACGGAGGCCAGCACCTCGGCGAGCGCCGCCTCGCGGGCCTCCGGGTCCATGGGCTCCTCCTCCGGCTCCTCGGCCGGAGCCGGCGGACGGTAGTTGGCGAGCTGGACGAGCACGTCGGGCGCTGGCGCGGGGCGCGGCTTCGGCCGCGGCGCCAGCGGCGCGACGGTCTCCGCGGGGCTCGCCGTGAGGATCAGCGCGCGGGCATCCTCCAGGGCGTCGGGCAGGGGCACGAGGACCGGCGAGGAACTCCGGCTCACGGTCTGGGTCGGCCCGACCGCGATGGTGAGGGGGCGCCGGGACAGGGCCGGGCCCAGCGCCACGAAATGCCCGCGCGGCAGGTCGCGGAACGTCTCGGCCTGCCGGCGCTCCAGGCCGAGGAGGTCGGCGGCGCGCGCCATGTCGATGTCGAGGAAGGTCCGGCCCATCAGGAAGTTCGAGGCCTCGGCCGCGACGTTCTTGGCGAGTTTGGCGAGGCGCTGCGTGGCGATGATGCCGGCGAGCCCGCGCTTGCGGCCGCGGCACATGAGGTTGGTCATCGCGCCGAGCGACAGGCGCCTGGCCTCGTCCGAGACCTCGCCGGCGGCCGCGGGCGCGAAGAGCTGCGCCTCGTCCACGGCCACCAGCATCGGGTACCAGTGGTCGCGGTCGGCGTCGAACAGGCCGCCCAGGAAGGTGGCGGCGGCCCGCATCTGGCCGTCGGCGTCGAGATTCTCCAGCGACAGCACCACCGAGACCCGATGCGTCCGCACCCGGGCGGCGATGCGCTGCAGGGCGACGTCGTCGCCGTCGGCCTCGACCACGACGTGGCCGTAGCGGTCGGCGAGGCTGGCGAAATCGCCCTCCGGATCGATGATCGCCTGCTGGACGAGGCCGGCGCTCTGCTCGAGCAGCCGCCGCAGCAGGTGCGATTTGCCGGACCCGGAATTGCCCTGGACCAGGAGCCGCGTGGCGAGCAGTTCGGTGAGGTCGAGGAGCGCGGGGCGCTCGCCGGTCAGGCCGAGATCGATGTCGGAACGCATGGGGCCTCATAGCACGGCCCGGCGGGTTCGGGTGTGCCGCCGCGGCACTGTCCACGCTTCCCGCATGTGGGCCGCATGCGGGCGTTCGTCCGAGGCGTGGCTCCGCCGCCGGTGCGCGATCGGGCCGTCAACCCCCGTCCGGGAGCCCCGGGCCCCGCTCCTCCGGCCTGGACCCCGGCATGGCGGCCCTGTAGGCCCACGGCCCTTCTCTCCATTCCCGGATCCACGACGCGATGGCGGCCTGCGGCCTCGATTTCGGCACATCGAACACCACGCTCGGGCATATCGGCCCGGACGGTCCGACGCTGCTGCCCCTGGAGGGCGCGCACCGGACCATCCCGAGCGCGATCTTCTTCGAGCTCGGCCGGGAGCCGATCATCGGCCGGGCCGCCACGGCGGCCTATGTCGAGGGCCGGTCCGGCCGGCTGATGCGCGGGCTGAAATCCGTGCTCGGCACGCCCCTCATGGAGGAGGCGACGCCGGTCGGCCGCCAGCGGCTGCGGCTGCGCGACGTCATCGCCCGCTACCTCACCGCCGTGAAGGCGCGGGCGGAGGCCGCCAGCGGCCAGAGCCTCGACACCGTGGTCCACGGCCGCCCAGTCCACTTCGTCGACGGCGACCCGGAGGCGGACCGCCGCGCGGAGGACACGCTGCGCGACATCGCCCGCGACGTCGGCTTCCGCGAGGTCTCGTTCCAGTACGAGCCGATCGCCGCGGCGCTCGACTACGAGCGGCAGGTCCGCACGGAGGAGATCGCCCTCGTCGCCGATATCGGCGGCGGCACCTCGGACTTCTCGATCGTGCGCCTCGCGCCAGAGCGCCGGGGACGGCCGGACCGGGCCGGCGACATCCTGGCCAACGACGGCGTGCGGATCGGCGGCACCGATTTCGACCGCCAGCTCAGCCTCGGCACGGTGATGCCGCTCCTGGGTCTCGGCACCGCGATGCGCCGCGGCGACCTCGCGGTGCCGAACGCCTACTACCACGATCTCGCCACGTGGTCGGCAATCAACCGCCTCTACAATCAGAAGACCCTGCGCGAGATCGAGGAGGTCATCCGCGACGGCGCGCGGCCCGACCTGCTCGCGCGGCTGCGCGAGGCGGTGGAGGGCGAGCGCGGTCACGCCCTGGCCGGGGCGGTGGAGAGCGCCAAGATCGCGGCGTCCGAACAGGACGCGACCCTGCTCGACCTCGGCCTCCTGGAGCCCGGGCTCGCGGTCCCGGTGGATCGTGCGACCCTGTCCGCTCAGACGGGGGACCTCGCCCGCGCCGTTGCGGCCCGGATCGCGCGCTGCCTCGCGCAGGCGGAGCTGACGGCCGACCGGGTCGACGCCCTGTTCCTCACCGGCGGTTCCACCGGCCTGCCGCACCTGCGCGCCGCGCTGACGGCCGCGCTGCCAGCCGCCCGGGTGGTGGAGGGCGACACGTTCGGTTCGGTGGGGCTGGGCTTGACCATCGAGGCGGCCCGCCGGGGGGCGTGAGGCCGCGCCCGGCCGGCCGCACAGGCTCTGCGGCGATTGACGGGCCGGCCCCGATCCTCGACAAGGCGGTCCCTCCCGCTCGGAGACAACGGCGGCCCATCCGGGCTCCTCCGCGCCGCCTCGCCCGATGCTGTTCAACTCCTTCGTCTTCCTCCTCGCCTTCCTGCCGGCCGCGCTGATCCTGCACGGGCTGGTGGCGCGCGCCGCGCCCGCGTGGCGGCTGCCGCTCCTCGTCGTCCTGTCCTTCGTGTTCTACGGCTGGTGGGACGTCCGGTTCGTGCCGCTGCTGGCCGGGTCGATCCTGGCGAACTGGTGCGTGGCCCGGGCCTATCGCCGGTGGCCCGGCCGCTGGCTGATCCCGGCGGCGGTCGCCGCCAACCTCGCGCTGCTCGGCGTGTTCAAGTACCTCGACTTCGCGGCCGACCTCGCCAACCTGATCCCCGGCCTGGAGGCTCCGCGGCTCGGCCTCGCCCTGCCGCTTGGCATCTCGTTCTTCACCTTCCACCACATCATGTATCTCGCCGACCTGCGGGCCGGCCGGGCGCCGGGCTTCGGGCTCGTGAAATACGCCCTCTACATCGCGTTCTTCCCGCAGGTTCTCGCCGGCCCGCTCGTGCGCTGGAGCGAGATCATGCACCAGTTCGACGAGGCGCCCTACGCGCGGCCCGACGCCGCCGAGCGCTTCGCCCGCGGGTTGATGCTGCTGACCGTCGGCCTCGCCAAGAAGGTGTTCCTCGGCGATCCGCTCGCGGAATACGTGAATCCGGTGTTCCAGGCCGCCGCTGCCGGCAAGGCCGTCACGGTGGTCGAGGCGTGGCAGGCGACGCTCGGCTTCACCTTCCAGATCTACTTCGACTTCTCCGGCTACACCGACATGGCGCTGGGCATCGCGCTGCTGTTCGGCCTCGTCCTGCCGCAGAACTTCGACGCGCCCTACCGCGCCACGTCGCTCCGCGACTTCTGGCGGCGCTGGCACATGACCCTGTCGCGCTTCCTGCGCGACTACCTCTACATCCCGATGGGCGGGAACCGGCGCGGGCTGCCGCGGCAGGTCGGGGCGCTCGTCGCCACGATGACGCTCGGCGGCCTCTGGCACGGGGCCGGCCTGACTTTCCTCGCCTGGGGGGCGCTGCACGGGATCGGCCTCGGGGCCGGGGTCCTGGCGCGCCGGGCCCGGATCGCGATCCCCGCGCCGCTGGGCTGGGCGCTCACCAGCCTGTTCGTCGTGCTGACCTGGGTCCTGTTCCGCGCGACGAGCTTCGAGGCGGCCCTCGCGATCTTCAAAGGACTCTTCGGGCTCGCGCCGAGGGGCTCCGGCTTCAAGTGGCGCACCATCGCCATCGCCGCCCTGGTCGCGACGGTCGGGCCCACCGCCTGGAACGCGGTGCACCGGCTGCCCCCGCGCCGCCTCCTCGCCTTCGGCTTCGCGCTGCTGTTCGTGCTCGTCCTGCTGAAGATCGGCGACGATGCGAACTACGAGTTCATCTACTTCCAGTTCTGAGGATGGCGCCCGCACCCCCCACGACCGACAGGGACTGGCGCGGCTTCGCCCGCGCCCTGGCCCTGTCGATGGTCGGCCTCTTCGCGGGCTACCTGGCCCTCGCGGTGCTGGTCGACCCTTACGATACCGGCCGCTCGACGCTGCTGTCGCGAGGGGCCGTGCGGCCGCAGGGGCCGCGCACGGCCTCGGCCGTCCGCGGCCGCGATCCGGCCTATGCGGGCGTGGTAATCGGCAACTCGCACATCCAGCTCATCGAGCCGGCGGCACTCACCCGGCTCACCGGCATCCCGTTCCTCCAGCTCTCGGTGCCGGCCACCGGCCCGTCCGAGCAGTTCGCCCTGCTGGGATGGTACCTGCGGCACCACGCCCGCCCCGCCGCGATCGTGCTCTCGGCCGACGCGTTCTGGTGCGCGGACGACCCGTCCTTCCCGAGCGAGCACGGCTTTCCCTACTGGCTCGTGGGGGACTGGGCCGCCTACCTGCGCGGGCTGATCCGCTTTTCGGCCGCGCAGGAGACGGTCAACCGCATCGGCTGGCTCCTGAACCCGCGCCGCAAGTCCGCCGTGGCCGACGGCTGGTGGGATTACGAGCGCAACTACCTGAGTCAGGGCTTCGGCGTCGATCCCGCCAAGAAGGCGGCGCTGGAGAAGCCGGTCGGATCCGAGCCGGAGCCGCGGCACGGCGGGCCATTCCCGATCGCGGCGCGCCTGCGCGCCGAGCTGACCCAGATCCCGGCGGAGACGCCGGTCGTGGTGGTGTTCCCGCCGGTCTACGCCCGCGGCGAGCCGCCGCCCGGCAGCCCTCGGGCGCGGGCCGAGGCGGCCTGCCGGGCCGAGGTGCGCACTGTGCTGGCGACCCACGCGCTTAGCACGGTGGTCGACTGGCGCGACGGCCGCCCCGCCGCGGCCGATCCCGACCAGTTCTTCGACCAAACCCATTACAGGCTGCCGATCGCCCGGAGCCTGACCACCGAGATCGCAGAAGCGATCGTACGGTTGCGGACCAGATGACAGCGTAAAACATCTGTACCGTGGCCTGTTTGCCGCACGCGGCGATGCAGTGACAGCCAGTTACAGCCCCTGCATCCGTGTGCGTTGTGGCGATGAGGCACCTCGACTATACGGCACCTCACGTTATCGCCGCACACCGGCCATCCCCTGGTGGGCGGTTTACCATCCAGCGAGGGTGACGCATGGCGAAGGTGCAGCTGGAGGACGGCTACGTCCCGTCCGACGACGAGCCCTTCATGAACGACCGGCAGCGCGAATATTTTCGGCGCAAGCTGCTGAGCTGGAAGAACGACATTCTGCGCGAGGCGCAGGATACGCTGGTGGCTCTGCAGAGCGAGAACGAGAACCACCCCGACCTCGCCGATCGCGCGTCCTCCGAGACGGACCGGGCGATCGAGCTGCGGGCCCGGGACCGCCAGCGCAAGCTCACCGGCAAGATCGACGCGGCGCTGGCCCGGATCGAGGACGGGTCCTACGGGTTCTGCGAGGAGACCGGCGAGCCGATCTCCCTGCGCCGCCTCGACGCGCGCCCGATCGCCACCCTGTCGCTCGAGGCGCAGGAGCGGCACGAGCGCCGCGAGCGGGTCTACCGCGACGACTGACCGGGACCCGGCCGCGCGCCGCATTGCGCTTTCCGTTGGCGCGACGCCTACTGCGTCAGCCGCAGCGCGCCGATGCTGGCCTGGATCGACTTGAAGGCCTTGATCAGGTCGTCGGACGAGTTGGCGAGGTAGAACTGGTCCGGCGACGAGGCGCAGTTCCGCAGCAGCGTCTGCCCGGCCGAATCGATCGGATCCGTCGGGATGCTGAAGCCGATCGTGTAGATCGAGATGTTGACGGACTTCGTGTTCGCGCATGCCTCGGCGGTGAGCGCGTCGAGCGCCTTCCGCGCCGTATTGCTGTCGGCGATATTGGTGTTCTGGTATGCCGTCGTCAGGCGCGGGTTCGGCGTCGTGCCATTGGCGTTCTTGAAATACCCGGCCGCGAAGTAGAGCGAGCCGGTCGGCGCGCTGGAATTGGTGCCCCAGCTGTTCGTGCCGTCGGTCATCAGTATGATGATCTTGTTGATCGTCGTCGCGTTCGAGCTGTTCGCGCTCGACGCGTAGGGTTGGCCGTCCGCGAAGACGCTGTTGGGCGAGAGCGTGCGCCAGCCCCACATGAAACCCTCGTGGATGTTCGTCGATCCGGACGGCGCCATCTTGCTGATAAGGGTCTTCAACGCGTTCGTGTCGCTGGTCAGCCTCTGGAGCGGCTGGGTCGTGCACCCGAAATTCGGACCGTTCGGGATGCCGAGCGGGGCGCCGGAGGCCGCATCCTTGGGCGTGATGTACTTGCAGGCCTGCCCGAGCGCGGTGTTGTAGGTACTGCTGTTCCGGCATGTCGGGCCGGTCTCGTCGTCGATGTAGCTGTTGTAGCTGTAGGCCGTCGCCCGCGAGGCGCCGACCGGGAATGACGCGCCGCCCGAGGTGCCGTCACCCGGCTCGTCGGGCGCGAGCAGCGGCACGTAGAAGGAATCCTTGGTCGTGGGCGCTCCGTCCTGGACGTTGAAGGGGTAGGGGAGCGCCTCGAGGCAGCCGGCCCATCCCCAGTTCCGGTTCGCCGCCTGCAGCTTCGCGAAGACGTCGAAGCGGTTCTTGAACGGCGCCGGATTCGACTGGACGATGTTCGTCCAGTGGTAGCTGGAGAGGCCGTTCTGATCGATCCAGCTCGCGTAGCGGTAGGCGGACGGATCGACCGCCACGGCGGCGGCGAAGGGCACGATCGCGACCTTGGTCGCGCTGGAGAAGGCCGGGCTGGTGTAGACGTAGTTGACGAAGTCGGTCGCGGCCGTCTGGACGGCCTGGAGCTTCGACTGTCCCCCGCTCGAGGCGGCCATCGAGCCTGTGTTGTCGAGCACGAGCGCGATCTCGAAAGTCTTCGGCAGCGGCGTGGCGCATTGCGAGACGGCGCCCGGGTTGATGCGCTGGGTGCCGGTCAGCCCGCCGAAGAAGGTCGTCGACTGCTTGTGAGCGGTGAGCGTGATCTTGCGCGGGTTGCTGGTGATGGCCAGCCGGTCGACCACGAGGCTCGCGGCCCCCATGGCACCGGTCATCGTCGTCTGCGCCAGGGCGTTGAGTTCGGTCTCGGACGTCGTCAGCGGCGTCTGGCACAGAAGCAGCGCCGTGGCGTCGGCCGCGGCCTGGAGCTTCGTCTCCAGCCGCGTGGCGAAGCCGTAGTCGATCGCCGCGCCGCCGACCATCACCATCGGCACGCTGAGGAACGCGAACAGCAGGGCGACGTTGCCGCCGCGGTCGCGCAGGACATCGCGGCGCCGCTCGGGGCGGCCGTCAGGACTAGCGGACGATCTTCGTGCCATCGCAGTTCGATTGTTTGTCGTCCGGCAGGACGACTTCCGTGTAGGTGCTGGTGCCGTAGGCTTGGCCGCCGCGGGTCGGCCACGGCGCGCTGCTGGTGAACGTGATCGTGTTGCTCACGCCCTTGGCGAGCTTGACCAGCGCACTCCCGATCATCGGCGTGTAGCTGATGCTGACCTCAGCCAGGACGTAGCGCATGCCCGGCATCCGGTAGCCGTCCGGCACGGTCAGGCTGGGCGCGGGGCCCGGGCTCCGCGCGGTCCCGTTGGTGTTGGCGACGCTGGAGCAGACCAAAGGAGGACCGCTCGGGTCCTTCACGTCGGTGCCCATCGCGCTGACCACGATCTTGACCTTCGACGTGTCGAACGGGCGCATCACCGCCGTGGCGGAGGCGAGGATGTCGTTCATCACGGTGGTGCTGATCGGGTTCTGTGTGTCGCCCTGCGCCGTCAGGTCCGCCACGGTGCGGCCGAGCTGCGTCAGCTTGCGCCACTCGTCGATGGCGTGCGTCACCTCGGTCATACCCGCCCAGATCGCGAGCAGGATCGGCAGGATGACGGCGAACTCGACGGCCGCGCCGCCGCGCCTGTCGTGCCGGAGCCGCGCCGCCCGCCGGGTCAGGACGGTGAGGACGGGCACGGGCTCGCTCCGACGATCTGGTAGGGCTCGGTGCGGAACACCGCCGTGGAGGTCAGCAGGCTCGATCCCTCCGCGGAGCCGCTGGTGAACTGCTTGGTGTTGAGGCCCATCAGGTTGAAGAAGGTCGGGAACGGCACCGCCGCGGTGACGATCACGATCGTGCCGGGCGAAGCGCATTTGTAGTTGGAGCCGAAACTCGTGCTCCACGTGCCCGTGGCGGTGTCGATCGGCTTGGTCGCGGTCGCGCTCGCGAAGCTGCTCGAGGTCGCGACGTCGATCTTGACGTTCTGGCAGTTGAACACGGTGGGCACGGGGCTGACGGGCGACCCGCACATCCGCGCCTTCAGGGTCGCGAGCACGGTCGCCGGATTGGTCTGTCCCGCGGTGTCGAGCTGGAACTGGCCGGTGAAGATCGTTCGGACCGCGTTCTGGAGCGCGCGATCGAAATTCTGCGTCGCCCACATCTGGAACACGATCTGGATGATCGCGCCGCACAGCGCCAGGAAGGGCAGGGCCACGAGGGCGAACTCCACCGCGGCCGCGCCCCCGGTGTCGCGCCCGAGGCGCGCGAGGAGACAACCTGGCGTCACTCTGACCTGCGTTCCTACAAGTCCTCGGCTGTTCATGTGCGAGCAGATCAGTCGGAAATAGCCACCTCATCCGATCTGACGCCAAGCTTTTGCGAAACTCTTAATTCGATCGACTAGACCAGGGTTATCAAACGGCTGCTACTTTTGGTTGTAATAGCGCCGGCGTGTCGGCGACGCGCGGTTGACGCACCGCCGGCGCGCGCCAGTTCCTCGCGCGCAGGCGTGCCGGAGAACCCCATGAGATCCCCCCTGATCGCGCTCGTGGTCGGCGCGATGGCGCTCGCGCTCGCCGCCTGCGATGCCCCGAAGCCGGGACCGGCCGGACCTCCCGGAGCGAAGGGTGATCGGGGACCGGCGGGGCCGGCCGGGCCGGCGGGGGTGAACGGCGCCACCGGCGCCCGCGGCCCCGCGGGCGACCCGGGACCGGCCGGACCGGCCGGACAGCCGGGACCGTCCCTGAACAGCCAGGTGCGCCTCGACGTGGCGTGCCGCCGTGACGAGGAATTGATTGGCGCTTACTGCCGAGGCATGGCGGTTGTGCCGTCGGTGACCGTCACGGACGGCGTCTCCACGGTCGGCTGCCTCGACATGACCGCCAAGGCCGCCAAGGATGCCCAGCCCGTCGCGGTCTGCATGAAGAAGCCATGAGACTCGCCGTTCCCGCACTCTTGGTCGCGCTGGTGTCCGGCCCGGCCTGCGCGCAATCCTTCGTGCCCACGGAACGGGCGGCGATCGACCTCGTGCGCGACCGGCGCACCGCCGGCTTCACCACGGTGGCGCGGACGCTGGCCTATGCCGAGCGCGCGACCGGCGGCGCCTTCCGTCTCGGCGGCTACCGGGTCGATTACCGCCCGGACGTCCCCTTCGCCCGGGTGCGGATCTGCTATCGCCTGGGGATCGACCCGCCGACCTGCGGCCTCGCTTACCGCGTCGCGGTCAATCCCGCCCATGTCGAGCCGGCCGACCGCTACAATGGCCTGACGCGCGACCTGGAGCACGGCCCGCAGGCTTTCCTCCGGGCGCTCGCCCGGGAGGCCGACCTCCAGCGCCAGCCGGAAATCCTGCGGAAGGTCGAGGCCGCGCTCGAGCCCTACAACCCTTACGACTGGCGCTGAGGGAGGCGGCTCTCAGAGCAGCCGCGGCCAGCGCAGGAGCCGCTCCGGCGCGAAGGCCGCGACCGGCACGGCCGGTTCCCGGCCCGTGGCGAGGTCGGCGACGATCTCGCCGGTGATCGGGCCGGTGGACAGGCCGATATGGCCGTGGCCGAAGGCGAAGAGCAGGCCGTCGTGCCGGGGTGCGCGGCCGATCACCGGCATCCCGTCGGGCGTCGACGGCCGGGAGCCGAGCCACGGCGCGTTGTCCAGCGGCCCGCCGAGCCGAAGGGTGGAGGCCGCCTCCCGGGACGCCGCATCGATCTGGGTGTGGTCGGGCGCGGCGGCGCGCGCGTTGAGTTCGACACCGGACAGGACCCGGACCCGGTGCTCGCCCATCGGCGACAGGATCGAGCCCGCGCCCGTGTCGAGGATCGGCCGGGTCAGCGGCGGGCTGTCCGGATGCAGGGCGTAGTGGCGGTGGTAGCCGCGTTCGGCCGCAACGGCGAAACGGTAGCCGAGGGTCCGGGCGATCGCCCCGGACGCGGCGCCGGCCGCGAGGACGACCTGTCGGCCCCGCACCGCGCCGCCGTCGTGATCGACGCGCCAGCCGTCCGACTCGGGCTCCAGCCGGGCGACGCTGCCCCGCAGGCGGCGGCCGCCGAGACCGGTGAACAGGGCCTCGCACGCCTCGATGAGCCGGCCGGGCTCGCGGACCGATCCCGTCTCGGTGAGCAGCATGGCCCGCGCGTAGGGCCGCACCAGCGCCGGCTCGAGCGCGCGCAGCGCCGCGGTGTCGAGGATGTCGAAGGCGACCCCGTGCCCGGCCAGGATCTCGCGCTCGAGGGCGGCGAACGCGAAGGCCGCTTCGGTGCGGTAGGCCTTGATCCAGCCCGTCCGCTGCAGCCGGTCGCCGGTCCCGGCCCGGGCCGCGAGACGCTCGTGGGCCGGATAGGCGGCGCTGGTCAGCGGCAGCAGCGCCGCCGCGGCGCGGCGCCAGCGCGAGGCGCGCGCGGCGGCGAGGAAGTGCGCCGTGTAGGGCACTATCCGCGGGAGATGCCCGTAGTGCAGCCGCAGGCCGCGATCGGCGTTGCGCAGGTAGGCCGGGAGCTTGCCCCACAGGGCCGGGCTCGACATCGGCAGGATCGAGCCGCGGCTGACCACGCCGGCATTGCCGTAGGAGGTCCGGGCCCGCGCCTCGCCGGGGTCCAGCAGCACCACGTCGAGCCCGCGGTCCCTCAGCGCGATGGCGCTGGCGAGGCCGACCATCCCGCCGCCGACCACCACGATGTCGGCCGTCTCGTCCGTCGCCATGCCGCTCACATCCTGCACCGCACCACGCGCGCCCTTCTGACGGGTTTCCCGCGTCCTGGGTAGCGGGCGCCGCGGGGCGGCGCATCGGGCCGGTGTGATCGCGAAGTCCCGCGCACATTCCCGCGGAGATCGGCTAGAGAGCGGGCCATGACTCTCGTCCGCTTCGCACCCTCGCCGACCGGGTATCTCCATATCGGCAACGCCCGGCCGGCCCTGCTCAACGCCCTGTTCGCCCGCCGGACCGGCGGCCGCTTCCTGCTGCGCCTCGACGACACCGACGCGGAGCGCTCTACGGAGGCCTTCGCTCAGGCGATCGGAGAGGATCTCGCGTGGCTCGGCATCGTGCCCGACCTGTTCGCCCGGCAGAGCGACCGCACGGCGCAGCACGACGCCGCCGCCGACCGCCTGCGCGCAGCGGGAAGGCTCTACCCCTGCTACGAGACGCCGGAGGAGCTGGAGCGCCGCCGCAGGCGCCAGCTCGGCCGCGGCCAGCCGCCGATCTACGACCGGGCGGCGCTGCGGCTGACCGCCGAGGAGCGGGCGGCGCTGGAGGCGGAGGGCCGCCGGCCGCACTGGCGGTTCCTGCTCGAGGCGCGGACCGTCGGCTGGGACGACCTCGTCCGCGGGCCCGCCCATGTCGACTGCGCGTCCCTGTCGGACCCGGTGCTGATCCGCGCCGACGGCAGCTACCTCTACACGCTGCCGTCGGTGGTGGACGACGCCGATCTCGGGATCACCCACGTCATCCGCGGCGAGGACCACGTCACCAACACCGGCGTGCAGGTGCAGATCTTCGAGGCCCTGGGCGCGCCCGTCCCGGTCTTCGGCCACCACAACCTGCTGACGACGGCCGACGGGGAGGGGCTGTCGAAGCGCCTCGGCCACCTGTCGCTGCGCGGCCTGCGCGAGGCCGGCTACGAGCCCGCGGCGGTGCGCTCGCTGGCGGTGCTCACCGGCTCGGCCGAATCGGTGCGGGCGGTGCCCGACCTCGACACCCTCGCGGGCCTCGTCGATCTCGGCGAGATCTCGCGGGCGCCGGCCCGGTTCGACCCGGCGGAGCTCGACGGCCTCAACGCCCGCCTGGTCCACGCCATGCCGTACCCGGAGGCGGCCGCGCGCCTCGCGGCTCTCGGGATCCCCGAGGACGGGGCCGCGGCCTTCTGGCTCGCGGTGCGGGCCAATCTCGGGCGCGTCGCGGAGGCGGCCGACTGGTGGCGGGTCGTGGCAGGTCCCGTCGAGCCGGTGCTCACCGAGGCCGCCGTGATCGCGGCCGCCCGCGAGACCCTGCCGTCCGAGCCGTTCGGCCCGGAGACCTGGAAGGCGTGGACGACCGAGATCCGGACCCGCACCGGGGCCAAGGGCCGCGGCCTGTTCATGCCGCTCCGGCTCGCCCTCACCGGCGTGGAGCACGGGCCGGACCTCGCCGGCCTGCTGCCGCTGATCGGGCGGGAGCGGGCGGCGCGCCGGCTCTCCGGCGCGGCCGCCTGAGCGGTCAGCGGCCGGGCTTCGGGCGCGCCTCGATCAGCGCGGCGTCGAGCAGGAAGCTGCCGTCGGCCTCGATGGCGAAATGCGCCGCGACCTCCGCGGGCGCGGCGACCTGCAGCGCCCGGATCGCCGCGACGTGGGTCTCCGGCGTCCGCATCCGGGCGATCCAGCTCGCGAACTCCATGCGCGGCCGGCTCGGCGTCGCGTCGCCGGGCGCGAATCCGGCCGCCTCCAGCAGGGCCCGCCATTCCGAGACCCGGTAGTCGCGCACGTGCGAGGGGTCGCGCAGCAGCTCCAGCGCCTGCAGGTGCGTGTCGAGCAGCGGATCCTCGGGCGCGACGATGTCGCTGACGATGAGGAACCCGTCCGCCCGCAGCACCCGTCGCGCCTCCGCCAGGGCCGCCGGCACGTCGCGCCAGTGGTGGGCGCTGTAGCGGGTCAGGACCGCGTCGAAACTCGCGTCCGGGAAGGGCAGGGCCTCGGCGCCGCCCTGCCGGGTCTCGATCCGGTCGAGCCCCCGCCGGGCCGCCTCGGCCGCGACCGCCGCCAGCATCTCGGCCGACAGGTCGTAGGCCGTGACGGCGGCGCCAGCGGCGGCGGCCGCGAAGGCGACGTGGCCGCCGCCGCAGCCGAGGTCGAGCACCCGCAGGCCCGGTCGCGCGCGGACCCGCTCGCCGATCCGCTCGAGATCGGCGCCGGCGGCGTGCACGGCGCTGGTCACGTAGGCGGAGGCCTGCGCGCCGAACTGGTCGACGACGTGTCGGGCGTGGCTGCGGGCGTTCATCGGCGGATCTCCCGGATCAGGTCGCGAGCGGCTTCAGGCGAGACAGCCGCAGGGCGATCATCAGCGCCAGACCGTACAGCCCGCCCACGAACAGCACCACGCCGTTCCAGCCGGAATGGGCGAAGAACCAGCCGCCCGCGGTCCCGAGGACCGACGAGCCCAGATAGTAGAGGCCGAGATAGATCGCCGAGGCCTGGGCCCTGTCGCGCAGCGCCCGCCGCCCGACCCAGCTGCTCGCGACCGCGTGGGCGCCGAAGAAGCCCACCGTCGTCACCACGATGCCGGCCAGGATCAGCAGCAGGCGGTCCGAGAGCGTCATCACGATCCCGGCCAGGCCGACGGCGGTGGCGACCCAGAGGACGCGGCGGCGGCCGAAGCGGCTCGCCAGCTCGCCGGTGACCGGGCTGCTGACCATACCGGCGAGGTAGACCGAGAAGATCATCCCGATCACCGCCTGGCTCAAAGAGTAGGGCGGGTCGAGCAGGCGGAAGCCGATATAGTTGTAGATGCAGACGAAGCCGCCCATCAGCAGGAACGCCTCGGCGAAGAGCCAGGGCAGGCCGGCGTCGCGGAAATGGTGGGCGAAGCTGCCCGGGACTTCAGCCCAGGCCAGCCGGCGCGGCACGAAGCGGCGCGAGGGCGGCAGCCAGCGCCAGAACGCCAGTGCGGCGGCGAGCGCGAGGCCGCCGATCACCGCGAGCCCGGCGCGCCAGCTGACGAAGTCCGCCATCACGCCGCTGATCAGGCGGCCCGACATGCCGCCCAGCGCGTTGCCGCCGACGAGCAGGCCCATCGACAGGCCGATGGCCTTGGCGTCCATCTCCTCGGCGAGATAGGCCATGGCGACGGCCGGGAGGCCGCTGGCCGTCAGCCCGGTGAGGGCGCGCAGCGCCAGGAAGCCGTACCAGCCGGGGACCAGGGCGGCCACGACCGTGAGCACCGCCGAGGCGACCAGCGAGGCCAGCATCACCGGCTTGCGCCCCCAGATCTCCGAGAGCGGGCTGACGACGAGCAGCGCCACCGCCAGCAGCCCGCAGGGCAGCGACAGGGCGAGGCTGCTCGCGGCCGGCGAGACGCCGAAATCCTCCGCGTAGATCGGCAGCAGCGGCTGGACCGCGTAGAGCACCGCGAAGGTCGAGAAGCCGGCCGCCGCCAGGGCCAGAGCCGTGCGGCGGAAGACCGGTGTGCCCGACCGGATGAGCCCGTCCTCCGCCTCGCTGTCCATGACCGTCCCGCGCCGCTGTCCTCAACCGGTGGTGAGGCGCTGTGGCCGCACGGTCAACTGCCGCGCGGGACGGGCCCGCGTGGCGGCCGCCCTAGCGCGGCGGCGGAGGCGGCGGAGGCGCTGCCTGGCCCTGCCCCTGACCTTGCCCCTGCTGCAGCAGCGGCGTGATCCGCTGGACGACGACGCGGCGGTTCTCCCGCGACGGGCCCTGCGTGTTCACTTTCAGGTACTGCTCGCCGTAGCCCTGGGTGGTCAGGTTCTCCGGCGGCACGCGGAACTGCTCGGTCAGTACGGTCGCCACCGACTGGGCGCGCCGGTCCGACAGCGACAGGTTGTCGAGCGCGGAGCCGACGGCGTCGGTGAAGCCCTCGATCAGGAACACCTCCCGCGGGTTGGCCTGGATGGCGCGGTTCATCGCGGCGGCGATCACCGACAGCTTGGCCGCCTGATCGGGCGTGACGGTGAACGAGCCGGTGTCGAAGGTGATCGTGTTGATGTCGACCGAGCGCAGGCGGGCGCGGAGGTCCGGGCTGTAGCGGATCTGGTCCAGCGTGTACCGGCGGTCGACCTGGACCACGGGCGGCGCCGTCAGCGCCTCGTAGACCTCCGCCTCGTCGGCCTGGGCGTAATCCACGATGTAGCGGTCCCGCGGGATGCGGATCTCCGGCGGCGGCAGCACCACCACGTCCTCGTAGATCGGGCGGAGCGGGCCGGCGTAGCTGTTGTCGATCAGGACGACCTCGCGACCGTCGCGGTAGCGGAGGTAGCGGCGCAGCATCCGCCCGTCATCGTTCGTGACGGTGACGATCTGCTCGCCGCCGGGCCGGTCGACGTAGCTGTAGAAATCCGCGCCCTGCCGCTCGAACCGGTAGCCGCGCGGGTCGAGGGTGCGGAAGCGCTCGTTCTCGTCGTGGCGGATCAGGTAGCCGTCGCGATCCTGCACGATGATGCGGCCCGGCTCCCGGTAATAGGTCCGGCCATCCTCCCGGAACTCGCGCCGGTCGGTGCGGACCTGCTCGAAGTCGCGCACGCCGTCGTTCTGGCGGAACCCGCCGGGGACGTAGCCCGGCTGTCCCGGCCGGTTGAAGGCGTTCGGGTCGGCCGGACGCCCCGGGCCGCCCACGGGCGGCTGTCCCGGCTGTCCCGGCTGTGCCGGCGCCGTCCCGGGCTGCGGGCCACCGGGCGCCGGGGCCTGTCCGGGGGCGGGCGCCTGGCCCGGCGGCACGAACGGCCGTCCCGGAATCCCGGGGGCCATGTTGGGCGGCACCGGCCGTCCGGGCTCGGCGCCGGGGGCACCGTTGGGCTGGGCCGGCGCCCGTCCCTCGGGCTGGGCTCCCTGCGGCTGGAACGGCCGTCCCGGAACGCCCGGAGCGGCGTTGGGCGCCTGCGGCCGGCCGGGCTCGGCACCGGGACCGCCATTCGGCTGGGCGCGGTTCTCGGGTTGGCGGTTCTCGGGCTGGCGGTTGTCGGGCTGCGCGTCTGGGCGCTGGGCCGGCCGACCGGATGCGCCGGGGGGCGCGTTCGGCGGCTGAGGCCGGTCGCCGGGCGCACCCGGACCGCCTGGACGCTGACCCTGCGGTCCGCGATCCGGCGCGGACCGGTCGGGGGCCGCGTCGCGCTGCGCGGGACGGTTCGTCTGGTCATCGGGACCGGGGCGATCCCGGTCGGGCGCCTGGCGCTGCTGCGGCGGGGCCGGCGGACGCTCCGGCGCGGGCCGCCCCTGGGGCGGAGCCTGATCGCGATCCGGCGCCTGCTGACGCTCGGGCCGCGCCGGGGCCGGCCGCTCCTGC
>NZ_JBKFBI010000220.1:0-5994 GCF_053346095.1 Methylobacterium sp. A52T
CGGGGCCGGCACCCACCAGCGGGCGAGGGGCACCACGCCCCGCGCGGACCGGGCGCGGAAGTCCGGCTGCCGGGGCGCCGGCGCCGGGGCCGAGTGGCGGTCCGCGAGGGCGCGGGCCTGCGCGACAAGCGGCGCGCCGGTCTCCGGCGTGACCATCCGGACGAACTGGGCGAAGCCGATCGCGGCGCGGAGCACGCCCGCCTCGCCGGCCGCGCCCCAGCGGCGCCCGGCCGGCCCGTGCCGCTCGAGCCCGTGCAGGAGGGCGCGGAAGCGGCGCAGGGTCTCGCGGGGCACGCCGACCCGCTCGTTGACGGTGAGTCCGGTCACCTCCTGGTGCCGGCCGCGGCGCATCACCCGGGTCTTGTCCGGATGGACGGTGAAGCCCTCCCCGGCAACGATGGCGTGGACGTATTTGAGCAGCGCGCCGACCTTCCCGGCCGCCTCGCCGGAGGCCGAGAAGGTCAGGTCGTCGGCGTAGCGCGTGTAGGTGAAGCCGAGGCTGCCGGCGAGGCCGGCGAGCCGGGCGTCGAGCCGGGTGCAGACGAGGTTGGTGAGCGCGGGGCTCGTCGGCGCGCCCTGCGGCAGCCGGCGGGGCCCCCGGGCGGCGTAGAGGCGGGCGCCGTCGATCTCGACCGCGTCCACGTCCGGCTCGGTGCAGAGCAGCGCCAGCACGGTCGCCACCGGCTCGGCGTAGCCCAGGCCCCGGAACTTCCCCTTGATCCGCCGGTAATCGAGGCTCGGGAAGAAATCCTTGAGGTCGAGATTGACCACGACGTCCCGCCCCACATGGGCGGCGGCGTTGGTGACGATCGAGCGGCCGGGCACGAAGCCGTGGGCCGCCGCGTGCACGGGGACGTGGGCGAGGAGCGCGTCGAGGATCCAGTACTGCGCCCGCTTCAGGCGCGGCATCGGCGCCGAGATGCGGCGCAGGCCGCCCGCCTTCTTGGGGATGGTGAAGCGCCGGTAATGGCTCACTGCGCTGAGCGCCCGATCGTAGGCGAGGAAGCGCAGCTCGCCGAGGCCGATCCCCATGGCCTCGGCCAGCGCCCTCGGGCTCGTCAGGGGCGGGAGACCGGGGGCGGGCCCCCGCCCCGGAGCGTCCGCGTTCGTGTCCGCGTTCGCGAGGCCGGCCGAGACGCCGTCGCCGAGATGGAGGATCTCCGCCTCCCGGCGCGCGTGCCATGCCTGCGCCCGGGCGTGGCGGTCGCGGGCGTTACGCAGCCGCGTCTCGCGCCGCCGCTCCAGCGCCGCCTTCTTGCGGCGGCGATGCATCTCCTTGAGGGCGGCCTCCGGGTCGCGCCACGCCGCCTCCCGCCGGTGCAGGTCGGCGAGGGCGCGGGCGATCTCGCCGCGGCGGCGGATCAGGTCGTCCGGCGGGTTGGGCTGCGCGTCCCCGTCCGGCCAGAAGCCGAGCCGGATCATCTCCTCGAGGATGACCTCGTCCTTCGAGCTCTCGCGGATCCGGTCGTAGAGCTGCTGGCGGGTCAGGCTGCCGGGCTGCTGGCTCATCGGCGGCCTCCGGCGCGGGCAGGAGGCGTGACGGGGGACGTCGGCCGGGATGCCTTCGTCAAGTCTCGGGACTGGCCCGGTCCACTCGACGCCGGCACGACCACCGGTGCGCGTTTGGGTTCAGCGAACCCAAACCGCGAACGCGCACCGGTGGTCAGTGCCGGCCCAGTGAAGAGCGGGCCAGTGACGCTTTGCCGGGCAGGGTGCAGGGACGGCGAATCGCCGCCCGAAATGCAAGGTCCGCCCCGGCCGACGCCCCTCGTCGCGGGGAGGATAGGCCAGGCGCGCGGCCGCATCAATCGGGTCCGTCTCACGCCTGCCACCGCACCGGCTTGCCCTCGACCTGGGCGTGGACGAGGCGGCGCACGGCCAGCATGTGCTCGCAGGGGCCCCGGGTCAGCCGGTTGTGGGTGTAGAAGCCGCACTGGCAGCTGCCGCCGACCATGCGGTCGTCGGAATCGAGCTCCACCGCGGGCGTCAGGCTCCGGCCGTCGTCCAGCACGGTCCCGCTCAGGCGCCGCCTGTCGCCGGCCTGCTCGACGGGCCCGAGGGTGACCAGTCCGGCCGCCAGGAACCGGTCGGCCTTGGCCTCCTGCTCGGAGGCGAAGCGCAGGGCGCCCGGCGCCAGCGGCTCCCGGGTCAGCTCCCGCAGGCGGTAGACCCGCTTGTCGAGGTCGAACATGGCGCGGCCCGCCTGCACGTAGCCGCCGAGCGCCGCCTCCACGGTCGACCGGTCGAGGCCGGTCTCGGCGGCGAGTTGCCCGGTGTCGGCGGCGTGATGGCGCCGGAGCGCGGCGAAGACCCGGGCGGCGGTGTCGGCGTCGACGTCGGCCCGGGGCGCGAGCAGGTCGAACTGCCCGGCCCGGGACCAGTCGTTGGCGGTCCAGCCCGACAGGCCGAGCGTGAAGCGCAGGCCGCCGAAATCCACCACCGCGAAGCTCGGCAGACCGGTGCCGAGGAGGTGCAGCCGCACCGACCGGGCGAGCGGCAGGGCCCGGGCCAGGATCGCGAGGCGCCGCCGGCCCCACAGGCGGATCTCCGCGGTCTCGCCCCCGCGGTAGATCGAGCGCCGGAAGGTCAGCCGCTCGTTCCAGGGCTCGATCAGCACGCTGACCGGCCGGCCGGGCTCGAGCAGGAACCGCAGGGAGCGCGGGCCGTGGCGCTCCCGGCGCGCGGCGAGGCGGGTCAGGATCGCGTGCATGTCGATCGGGTGCAGGTCCACCACGTGGGCGGGCTGCGCCATGGCGCTCGACACCTGCAGGAAGCCCCGCATCCAGGAATCGGGCAGGTCGATCTTGTCCTCGCGGTAGGCGGCCTCGCCGGAGGTCTGGACCGCGAAGCCGGTCGGGTCGATCGCCAGCTCGGTGTCGCGGTAGCTGCGGATCTTCTGGAACTCGTCGTAGAGGGCGTGGCTGTAGTCGATGTTGGTCGTGCCGCAGGCCATGTCGCCGATCCGCGCGAACGTGTCGTGGTCGCAGGACAGGCGCCCGTAGCTCGATTCGTCGAGGCTGAACGCCTCGAAGAAGATCTCGTCCGGATGGACCGTGATGACCGGGTCGAGCACGATCCAGGCGTCGAGGTTCTCCCGGTAGAGATAGTCGAAGTACCGCTTCCGCGCGTCGTAGAACGACCGCATCACCGCGTCGGAGCGGGCGGCGATGTCCCGGGACTCGGCGCGCAGCGCCTCGATCTCGGCGCGCAGGCTGTCCTTCTCGGCGAGGGCCTCGGCCAGGAGCTCCTGCTCGTGGGCCTGGAGCCACGCGAAGTAGGCGGTGCGGTCCTTCGGCTTGAAGCGCAGGTCCGACACGACGACGTGGTGCAGGGCGGAGATCGCCTCCCGGAACGGCAGGTGCCGCGCCACCGTCCCGGCGAAGTAGGTCGGCTCGCGCAGGGTGTCGGGAACGAAGCCGAGCCGGGTCGCGTCCGCGTCCGAGACGGCCCGGCTCTCGCCGAGGTAGCGATGGACGAAGTTCATCGGGCCTCTTCCGAGACGGAGACGGGTCCCCGCGCCTCCGGCGGGCGCCGGACGAGGGGCACGGCGAGATCGGGATGCGCGTCGGCGACGTCGCGCAGGGCCAGGATCGCGGCGCTGCGGTCCCGGGCCGTGCCACTCAGGGTCAGGTCGGCGAAGAGCGGCAGCAGCGCCTCGGCGCGGGCGCGGCTGCGCAGGGCCTCGGCCCGGAGGAAGGCGGCCATCCGGTCCTTGGCGACCCGGCCGCGCAGCACCTGCAGCATCACGATGCGGGCGAGGGGGATCAGCCGCGCGAAGGCCGCCTCGCTCGCCACGGCCTGCTCGGTGAGCAACTCGGTGAGCAGGAGGTGCATCGACGGGGCGGGGTGCTCCAGGAGGCGCAGGACCTGCGCCTCCGCGTCCTCGGGCCGGAGCCGGCTGCGCAGGAGATGGCGGGCGAGGGCCAGGACCTCGGGCTTGACGCTGTCGGTGACGACGGCGAGCGCCTCCGGCGTCCAGGCGGCCTCCGGCCACGCGTCGAACAGGTGGCGGGCGAAGGCGAGGGTGTCGGGCCAGTCGCTCTCGACCAGGAGGACGGCCTCGGCCGCCGCGGCCTGGAACCGGGCCGGGTCGGCCGCGAAGGCCGCCATCGCCCAGTCCCGCACCGATCGGTAGGGGTGGCCGCCGAGGCGGGCGATCTGGCGGACGCTGAGGGCCTCGGCGCGCCGGTCGGGCAGGAGGGCGGCGCCGAGGCGGCGGGCGCCGTCCGCGCGCGCCTGCAGCAGGCGCCACAGGGTGCCGTCGTCGAGGGCGGCGCATTCCCCAGGCAGGGCCTCGCGCAGCAGGGCCACGGTGTCGGCGGCGTAGGCGTCGTCGGGCGCCGCGCGGAACAGGCTGCCGATCAGCTCCCGGGCGAGGCGGGGAGCGAGGCCCGGATCCGCCGCCGCGAGGCGCGCCACAAGGGGCCGGGCAGCCCGCCGGACGGCGCTGTCGGGCCCGCTGGCGAAGGCGACGATCCGGTCCGCGTAGAGCCCGAGCCGCGCGTCGTCGAGGCGCGCCAGCAGGACGAGGGCGGCGATCCGGATGTCCTCGGATTCCGCGCCGATCAGCGCGTCCCAGCTCTCCGGCGGCAGGCCGGCGGCCCCGGCCTCGGACTGCGCCAGGAGGGCGAGGCCGGCGGACCGGACCGCGGAGGACGGGTGGGCGATCAGGGCGGCGGCGGTCTCGGACGCGACCGGCAGGTCGCGGTCCGGCCACAGGAGGGGCAGGGCGGCGCGCAGGCCCCGGATCGCGGCCGTCGCGGCCGCGTCGGGCTCCGGCGGCATCGCCCGCAGCCACGCCACCAGCCGCGCCACCAGGGGCGCCGCGAGCCCGGTGGGCAGCGCCCGCGCCCCGGCGAGGCCGGGGAGGGCCGCCTGGACGTCCGGCTCCGGGCTCGTGAGCAGCGCGGCGGCGAGGTCGGGGTCCGACCAGACGACCGGCGCCCCCGCCTCGAGGCGCAGCAGGGCCAGCGCCCGCGCCTCCGGCTCCGGGCTCGCGAGCAGCGCCGCCACCAGGGCGGCGAGTTCGGCAGGCTCGGCGATCCCGGCGGCGAGACGCGCCTGGGCGGTCCGGAACGCGAAGGTCCGCACGGCGTCGTGCGGCGCGGCCAGCAGGCGCCCGATCTCGGCGGCCGTCAGGGCCGTGCAGGCCCGCGGGTCCGCGCGCAGCACCCGCAGGCCCAGCCGCGCCACCGGCTCGATCCGCCCCTCCGCGGCGAGGCGGAGCGCCAGGTCCGGGCGGCCGCTCCAGAGATCCGGGAAGGCCTCGTCGCGCCGGTCGGGATCGACGGCGCCGGTCTCCAGGAAGGTCAGCGATCCCGCCCGCGGCCGGGCCTCCGGGGCGTGACGGTACAGGAGCTGGCTCGCGGTCCAGTTGCGTGCGAGCGGCCCCCGCGCCCGGGCCTGCCGGCCCCAGGTCCCGTCCGGCTGCCGCCCCCAGGCGGTCCAGCGCGCCGGCGGGTCGAGGTCCTCCGGCCCGAGCGCCAGCAGGAAGCCCGCCGCCAGCGCCGCGAAGGCCGGGTCCCCGACGGCGCCGCGCTTGCGCAGGGCGCGCCAGATCCGCCGCTTCATGTAGGCGCGGGTGGCGGTGGACAGGCCGAGCCGCGCCTCCGGCCCCTGGCGCGCCGCGTGCACCGCGACGTAGCGCCGGAGGTCGGGGACGTAGGCGTGGCTCCGGCCGGCCTGGTACATCGCCTGCGCGGTCTCGAAGCGCTGGGCGGTGGCGCCGAACAGGGCGGCATCGTCGGCCATCTCGGCGTGCTTGAAGAGGCGCCGCAGGCCGATCAGGTAGGGCGGCCGCGCCGGCAGCCGGGGCAGGGCGGCGCAGAGCGTCGCGTGCAGGCCGGGCGCCGCCTGCGCCCGCCGGCCGAGCGCCACCAGGGCCGGCCCGACCCGGCCCGGATCGTGCCGGGCGAGGCCGTCCAGCGCCCCGCACAGCCCGTCGACGTCGCCCGCCTCGGCCGGCCGGGCGACCATGCCGGGCAGGTCCGGCTC
>NZ_JBKFBI010000221.1:0-5877 GCF_053346095.1 Methylobacterium sp. A52T
GCCCCAGGATCGGGCGCGCGCCCCCTCTCCGGTGGGGGAGAGGGACAGGGTGAGGGATCAGGTCTGTCCGGACGAGGCGCGTCGATCTCGGGCTCGATCCTGAGACTTCTCAGCCCTCACCCCAACCCTCTCCCGCACGGGAGAGGGGGCGCGTCGCGCTCTTCATCGGCGTCAGCGTTCTCGCACCCGTGGGCGGCGCCCGCCGAGCTGGTCAGACATCCACCTCGGTCGCCAGCCCCTTGGCCACCGCGCGGTCGACCGCCACCGCGGCGACCGCGAGGTCCTGCAGCCCGACCCCGGTGCCGTCGAAGACGGTGATCTCGGACTCCGAGACGCGGCCGGGGTGATCGCCGTTGATCACCGCCCCGATCTCCACGATGGAATCCGCGGCGAGGAGCCCCCGCGCGACGGCGTGCTGCGCCTCGCCGATGCTGACCGACTGCGCGACCTCGTCGGTGAAGACCGTCGCGCCCGCGAGCAGTTCGGCCTCCACCTCCTGCTTTCCGCGCGTGTCCGTCCCCATGCAGGCGAGGTGCGTGCCCGGCCGGACCTGCGCGGCCTTCAGGATCGGCGCGAAGGAGGACGTGATCGTCACGACGACGTCGGCCTCGGCCCCGAGCCGGTCGAGGTCGACCGCCTCGAACGGCACGCCGTGCTCCCGCGCCACCGCCTCCATCCGGCCGAACATGCCGGGATGCAGGTTCCACGCGAGGACCCGCTCGAACGGCCGCTGCGCCAGCGCGGCGCGCAGCTGGAACGCCGACTGGTGGCCCGCGCCGATCATGCCCAGCACCCGCGCATCTTTGCGGGCGAGGTGCCGGACGGAGATGGCGCAGGCCGCGGCCGTGCGCAGCGCGGTGAGGAGGTTCCCTCCGACGACGGCCCGGCAGCGGCCGGTATCGGCGTCGAACAGGAACACCGTCGACTGGTGGTTGGTCAGGCCCTTCGCGGCGTTGCCGGGCCAGAAGCCGCCGGCCTTGAGGCCGAGCGCGAGGCTGTCTCGGTCGAAGCCCGACTTGAAGCCGTAGAGCGCGTCGGCGTGGCCGATGGCTTCCCGGACGACCGGGAAGTTGCCGGCCCGACGCCGCGCCATGGAGGCGAAGACCTGCTCGACGGCGCCGAAGCACTCCGCCTCGGTCAACAGCCCGTCGATCGCGTGCTCGGGAACGATGATCATCGCGGATGTGTCCTCAATTCGTGAGCCGGCATGTCGCCCCCGTCATCGCGGGCGTCGCGAAGCGACCCAGGGCAGCGGGTCCCGTCGAGGCGCGTCCCCGGATCGCCGCGCCGCGCGCGCGATGACGGCGCGATGACGGCGCGATGACGGACGGTGTGCAGGGTGCGTCAGTAGGCCTTGCCGCGGGCCGAGACCGGCCAGAGCGTCTCGACCCGGCCGTTGCGGACGCCGACATACCAGTCGTGGACGTTGCAGGTCGGATCGCAGTGGCCGGGGACGAGACGGAGCCGGTCGTTGACCTTCAGCCGGCCCTCGGGATCCTCGATCACCCCGTGCTCGTCCGAGCACTTGATGTATTTGACGTCGTCGCGGCCGAAGACGAAGGGCAGGCCGGAATCGACCGACTGCACCTTCAGGCCCGCGTCGCAGATCGCCTTGTCGGCCTTGGCGTGGCTCATCACGCTGGTGAGGATGAACAGGGCGTTCCTCCACTCGCCCGCGTCGATGCGGTTGCCGTCCCGGTCGCGGATGCGCCCGTAATCGGCGTCCATGAACGCGTAGCTGCCGCATTGCAGCTCGTTGTAGACGCCGGATCCGGCCTCGAAATAGTAGCTGCCGGTGCCGCCGCCGCTGACGAGTTCCGGCTCGAGGCCCTCCCGGTTCAGCGCCGCGACGGCGTCGCGCACCTGGGCGATGGCCGCGTCGAGCTTGGCCCGCCGCTCCTCGTAGCCGTCGATGTGCTGCATGGCGCCCTGGTAGGCCTGGAGGCCCGCGAAGCGCAGGTTCGGCGCGGCCGCGACGGCCTGGGCGATCGCCACCACCTCGGAGGTCGTCCGCACGCCGCAGCGGCCGGCGCCGCAATCGATCTCGACGAAGCAGTCGAGCTGCGTGCCGTGCCGCTGCGCCGCCGCCGAGAGGTCGGCGACGTTCGCCACGTCGTCGAGGCAGACGATGATGCGGGCGCCGTGCAGCGGCAGCCGCGCCAACCGGTCGATCTTGCCCGGGTCGCGTACCTGGTTCGAGACCAGGATATCCTTGATGCCCGCGCGGGCGAAGACTTCCGCCTCCGAGACCTTCTGGCAGCAGACGCCGCAGGCGCCGCCGAGGCTCTGCTGGAGCTTCAGGATGTCGACGGACTTGTGCATCTTGCCGTGGGCGCGGTGGCGCATCCCGTGCGCCTTGGCGTAGTCGCCCATCTTGCGGATGTTGCCTTCCAGCGCGTCGAGATCGACGATCAGGCAGGGCGTCTGGATCTCGTCCTCGCGCATGCCGGGCAGCGCGGGGACGTCGAAGCCGACTTCGAGATCGGCGGATCGGGCGTTCATGTGCATCGTGGGCCTCCCGTTATTGCCAGGGCAGCGCGTCGAGATCGACGTTCCCGCCCGTGATGATCACGCCCACCCGCTTGTTCGCGAAGACGGGGCGATTCTTCAGCACCGCCGCCAGGACGACGGCGCTGGACGGCTCCATGACGATCTTCAGCCGCTTCCAGATCAGCTGCATCGCCGCGACGATCTCAGCCTCGGAGACCGTGAGGATATCCGCGACGTGGTGGCGGACGAAGTGCCAGGTGAGGTCCTTCAGCGGCACCTTGAGCCCGTCCGCGACCGTCACCGGCGCGTCGTCGGCGATGATCCGCCCGGCCTTCAGGCTGCGATGGGCGTCGTCGGCCTGCTCGGGCTCCGCCGCGTAGACGGCGATGTGCGGGGCGAGCCCGGCCAGCGTCAGGCAGGTGCCCGACACCATGCCGCCGCCGCCGATCGGGGCGATCACCGCGTCGAGATCCGGGACCTGCGCGATCAGCTCGCGGGCGCAGGTCGCCTGCCCGGCGATGACCCGGGGATCGTTGTAGGGGTGCACGAACTCCGCGCCGGTCTCGGCGACGACCTCGGCGAAGACGGCCTCGCGCGACGAGGTGGACGGCTCGCACTCCACCACCCGGCCGCCGTAGCCGCGCACGGCGTCCTTCTTGGCCTGGGGCGCGGTGCGCGGCATCACCACCGTGCAGGGGATGCCGCGCCGGCCCGCCGCGTAGGACAGGCAGGTGCCGTGATTGCCCGACGAGTGGGTCGCCACGCCCCGGGCGGCCTGCGCGTCGGTGAGGCTGAAGACGGCGTTCGAGGCGCCCCGCGCCTTGAAGGCGCCGGCCTTCTGCAGGTTCTCGCATTTGAAGAACAGCTGCGCGCCGGCCGCTTCGTCGATGATCCGCGAGGTCAGGACCGGCGTCTCGTGGATGTAGGGCCGGATGCGCTCGTGCGCGGCCAGAACGTCGTCGAGGGTGGGCGTGATCAGGGCGCTGTCCATGGCGCTCCCCTCAGGCGGCGGCGCGCAGGGCGGCGGCCGGGGCGCGGCGGTACACCGCCTGCGCGGCCGCGACCCCCGATCCCAGCGCGACGCGCAGGCCGAGATCGGCCATCGCCATCTCGGCCGCGGCGATCCCCGACAGCGCCATCACGTCCGTGAGGCTGCCGAGGTGGCCGATGCGGAAGACCTTCCCGGCGACCTCGCCGAGACCCACCCCGAAGGCGACGTCGTAGTGGCGCGCCGCGTGGGTGACGATCCGCGTGGCGTCGAAGCCCTCCGGGGTGCGGATCGCGCTCACCGTGTCCGAGTAGAGGTCCGGGCGCGCGGCGCAGAGTTCCAGGCCCCAGGCGGCGACGGCGGCGCGGATTCCGTCCGCGATGCGGCGGTGCCTGGCGAAGACGGTGTCGAGCCCCTCGGCCAGGAGCAGCTCCGTCGATAGCTTCAGGCCGTTCAGGAGCCCGACCGCCGGCGTGTAGGGATAGGCGCCGTTGGGGTAGCCCTTCGCCATGTCGCGGATGTCGAAATAGGTCCGCGGCAGCGTCGCCGTCGCCGTGGCGGCCATGGCCTTGGGTGAGAAGGCCACGATGGCGAGGCCAGCGGGCAGCATGAACCCCTTCTGCGAGCCCGTCACGGCGACATCGACGCCCCACTCGTCCATGCGGAAATCCATGGACGCGATCGAGCTGACGCCGTCGACCAGCAGCAGGGCGGGATGGTTGCTGGCATCGAGGGCGCGGCGAACCGCGGCGACGTCCGAGCGGACCCCGGTCGCGGTCTCGTTGTGGGTGACGAGGACGGCCCGGATGCGGTGCGCCTTGTCGGCCGCGAGAGCCTCGGCGAAGCGGTCCGCCGGAACACCCTCCCCCCACGGCGCCTCGATCATCCGGACATCGAGGCCGTGGCGGCGGGTCATGTCGATCCAGCGGTGGCTGAACATGCCGTGGCGCGCCGCCAGCACCGTGTCGCCGGCGCTGAGCGTGTTGGAGAGCGCGGTCTCCCAGCCGCCCGTCGCCGTCGACGGGAAGATGAACACCTCGGCGTCCTCGCTCTTCAGGACCTTCTTCACACCGGCGAGCGCCGGATGAAGGATCTGCGCGAACAGCGGCGACCGGTGATCCAGCGTCGGCATGTCGGCCGCGCGGCGAAGCACTTCCGGCATATTGGTCGGGCCGGGAATGAAGACGGGATTCTGTGCGAACATCGGCGGCGCTCTCCTCCAATACGGGAACGATAGCACCGCCGATCCCGTATTGATATTTTCTTGAAAAACTTTTTCATCAACGAGCGAGGCGCGAAAAGGCACGCCGTGGCAACGCCTTACCTTTTTCCGTTGTGAGAAAAATTTTTCCACCCTAGGGAGGGGTGGGGTCGGCGAAGGCGAGGACGCCATGGATTCGGGAAACCGGCGGCGCGGGCGGCCGAAGGGGTTCGGCGGCGCCAAGCCCACGGCGACCATCCAGGCGCTCGACCGCGCCCTCGATGTCCTCGACGTCCTGGCGGACGGCGACGGGCTGACGCTCTCGGAGCTGGCCGGAAGGCTCGAGCAATCCGTGGCGACCATGCACCGGGTCCTCGCGACGCTCGAGCGCCGCGGCCTCGTCGAGATCAGCGCCGACAAGCAGGAGTGGCACGTGGGTGCGGAGGCCTACCGGCTCGGATCGGCGTTCCTGCGCCGCCACAACGTCGTCGAGCGGAGCCGGTCGATGATGTGGACGCTGATGCAGGAGACCGGCGAGACCTCCAATCTCGGCGTCGAGAAGGACGGCAACGTCCTGTTCGTCAGCCAGGTGGAGACCCACGAGACGATCCGCGCCTTCTTCCCGCCGGGCTCCCTGTCGCCGCTGCACGCGTCGGGCATCGGGAAGGCTCTGCTGAGCACCTACGCGCCGGCCCGGACCGAGCGCCTGTTCCGGGGAAAGACCTTCGCGCGGTTCACCGACAAGACCATCGGCTCGCTGGACCAGCTGCGCGACGACGTCGAGGCGACCCGCCGCCGGGGCTACGCGATCGACGACGAGGAGCGGAGCATCGGGATGCGCTGCGTCGCCGCCCCGATCCTCAACGTCCACGGCGAGGCCATCGCGGGGATCTCGGTGTCGGGGCCGACGCACCGGCTGTCCGACGAGAAGCTGCGCGCGATCGGCGAACGGGTGCGGAGAGGCGCCGCCGCGGTCTCGCGCGCCCTCGGCGCGCCCGCCGCGACGATGACCGCGACGACCGACGCGCCGGGCGAGCCCGACAAGGACTGACCAGTGGTGCGGCGAGGCGCGACCTAGAGCGGTATCCGATCATATTGGATCATATGCGTCGTAGCCTCCGGCGGCGAGATAGCGGCGGCATTCGGCTGGCGTGAAGCGTCTGAAGGCTCGTCGGATCGTGTCCCAGAGGTCGCTGAT
>NZ_JBKFBI010000222.1:0-5844 GCF_053346095.1 Methylobacterium sp. A52T
GCGTCGAAGCCGTAGCCGGCGTTCACACCGATGTAGAAGCCGGTCCAGGTGAACACCGGCACCGGCGTGAACACCGGCGGCGGCGCCGCGCGGCGCGGAAGGTCGGCGGCGGACGCCGCGGCGGTCAGCGCAGTGAAGGCGGTCAGGGAGGCGAGGAGCTTGGTCATCAGGGTGATCCGGGTTTCGATCTGGTGATAAGACTACCAAGCTCTGAGCAGAATAGCTGTAGTTTTACGGACACACAGGCTCGCGACGTCGGAGAAAACATAGTAAACGGCCGATTAACTCCGGGCGGATCTGTTAAATACTGTTGAAGTTCTGGCGGGGTGCTCGGGGCCTGCGCCCGAGGCGCATGCATCGGTCCGCGGCGAGGCCGCGCGGGCGGCCAGGGGGCGACGCGCCGACAGTCCTGCGGGCGGCGCTGCCGGCCGCCTGAGCGGGGAGGGTTCGTCATCACTGTGGGTGCGCCGCGGACGACCCTGGCGCCGCCCGCGCCGGATCCGTCCGGCGGTAACATGGGATCGAGAGCCGGCGCTTCGGCGCCGGCGGGGTGACACCGAGCCGGCGGACGGCGCGCGGGGACCTGTCCGGTGGTCCCCGCGTCCGCGGCCGCGCTAACCCGTCCGGTCGCGCCGGGTGATGTGCTTGACCAGTTCGGCCAGCTTCTCCTCGGCCTTCTTCAGCGCCACGCGCGAACTGTGTCCGGGCGGCGTTCCGTCGGCAGCCTCGCGAAGCTTCGCGATGGTGTCCTGGGTATCCTCTACCTCGGTATCGAGCGCGGCACGCTCACCGGATCTATCGATGGCCATATCGATCCTCCAGGTGTTCTGCCCCTGGCGGCCGCCAGGGCGCCACGACCTGAGGTAAGGCGGCATCCCGACCGTGGCGAGCTTCGCGGGCCTCGCCGGAGGCCGTTTCCGACACGGATCCGGGTTCGGCGACCCCGTCGCCGCCTGTGCGCCACGGCACGCCGCAGCGTGATCCCGGCGCCCGCGGACGGCGTTCTACCGTCACACACACCGGAGACCGCCGCCATGCTGATCCTCAATCCCCTCACCGGCCAGACGGTCGACGTGCGCGTGCCCTGCCCGCAACCCGGGAAGGCGTGAGGAACGGCGTGAGCCCGCCCCCGTGCGGGCTCACGCCGATGCGCCCCGGGGCCCGAGTGCGCCCTCCCCGGTCGCGCCGGCGGCCTCGGTCTCACCCGCCCGCAGGTTCGGCGCGCCGGGTGCTGCGAGCGCTCACAGGGAACGCGGGGGCCGGCGCGCCAAGCGATCGGCCTCCGCCTGCCACGCGTCGCGCTCGGCCTGAAGCGCCTCGATGCGGGCGTGGAGATGGCCGGCGTCGATGGCGGTCTCCATCAGCATGTCCTGCGCGGTGGCGAGCTGCTGGCGCAGCTCGGCGTTCTCGGTCGCGAGCGCGAGGAGCAGGGCCGCCACGTCATCGCTCATCCGGGCCCCTGCGCCGCCACCGAGCCGGCGCGTTTAGCCCCGGCACGACCGGGCCACAACCGCCCCGCGGGCACACCGGACCGATCGCCGCCCCGGGCCGCGCGCGTCAGGCGGCCTCGTCGGACAGGAGGCGCCCGACGTAGTGGCGCCCGACCGACTCGATGACGGGCGCGAACAGGCTGGCCATCCAGGGCACCAGCGCCTCGACCTCCAGCGCGTCATCCGCCACCTGGATGGCGACGTGCGCCGACTGCCCGTAGCCGCTACCCGAGAAGGAGCGGCGATTACTCAGCCAGTCCTCGGCCTCGACGCGGATCTTCTCCGCCTCCAGGCGGCGGAAAGCCCAGTCCATGTGCAGGTCGATGCGGCGGCGAACCTCGGCTGTCCCGAGGTCGTGCGGGACGGTGATCGTCAGGCGCTTCGGCATCGGAATCTCCTCGCGGGCAAGCCCCGTGAGGTGCGGCCGGAAGGTTAACACCCGGTGATCGGCGCCACCCGATCGATGCGCCGGGCAAACCGCCGGCGGTTAGTACCGGACCGTGCGGACGCCGCCGGCCCCACCGCTCACGACGCTCCGGATGACTTCCTTGGTCGACGGGCTGATCCCACCGTCACCGCGCAGCCGGCGCCCGTCCGCCCGGTCGAGGCGCGCGACGTCGTCGGAGCATCGCTCCAGGGCGCGGCGGACCTTGGACGACAGCGGCCCGCCGCGTTCCGCCGGGGCGCCGGCCATCTCGAACCGCAGGCAGGACGCCAGATAACCTTTCAGGTCGTCGAAGGCGGCGGCCTGGGCCCCCGACGTCAGGACGATGAAGATCAGGGCGGATCGGGCGAGCATCACGCGCTCCAGGGAAAGCGGTCCGCGCGGACAACGCGCGAGCGGGGCGTTGGTCCCGGAGGCCGCGCCCTCGCGGCCGCCGCACTCAGCCGCTGCGGCGGGGCGCCTGGGCCGCGTCGCGCCGCTGGTCCTGGGTTCCCCGACACTGCACGTATTCCGGCGTTCCCGGCTCGGCGCCGTAGCCCCGGCAGATCGCGTCGTCCTTCGCGGCGACGTCCGCCTCGCTCATGAAGAGCTCGCCGCGGCCAGGCCGGTTCGCCGCGTTGCAGGCCGTCAGGGCCGTGGCCGCGATCGCCAGAACGATGATGTGCTTCATGGGACTCCTCGCCGCCGATCAGCACCACAGCGGCGGGACGCTGTCGATGACGCTGTCGACGACCCGGCCGCGGCGTCCACAAGCCGTCGGTCGACATGGTTATCCAAGGATGGCCGGACCTTCGGCGCCGCGCCGCGGTCCCGGCCGTCCACCGCACGGGACGGGGCCAGCCCGGCATGCAAGCCTGACGCCGCCGTGACCGGCGGTCCATGCGGGGCCGGCATGTCGTGTCGCCGGTGCACCGGCGGCGCAACGCCGGCTAAGCATCTGCCTCTGCATCCTCCCAAGGCAGACCCATCTTCGGCCCCGCCGGCAGCGCCGCGCGGGGCCTTTTCGTGCGCGGATCCGGAAGGTTGGCGCTCCGCCCGCGGGCGAGACCCTGCGCGCCGGGCGCGGCCGGACACGACGATCGGCGGCGCACGATGACGACGGGTGTCGGAAACCGGGTCCGCGCTCCCGCGTTCGGGCACGGAGGCCCGTGCGTGAGGCACAGTCGGGCCGAGATGCCAAGGAGCACATGATGCGTCATGCCCTCTTCGCCATCTTCGCGCTGGTCGCGGCGTCGCCCGGTTCGGCGCAGACCAGCACCGGTCCCGCACCGATCCGGCAACCCGGACCAGCCCAGCCGGTGACGCCGGGCACCCCGGTCGGAACCGTCGTCGTTCCCGGCGGCAGCCAGAACAGCGGTCCGGGCAGCACCGCCGTCGTCGCGCCCACCGGGACGGGGGCGACGACCATCACGACGGATTCGGCCGCCGGCGGGAATGCCGGCCAGCCGGAGCGCGGCGTACCCCAGGTCGGCAAGGGGAGCGGGGACGGCAGCGGCGGCAGCTGATCGCCGGACCCCGTCCTGAGGATCCGTCCCGCCCCGTGCCGGATCGGGGTGGGACAGGTGGATCGCCCCACCGCCGGCATCCCGACGCGGCGGGCGGCGGCGCGCGGGCGCTGGACCATCGCACCGTTGACCCGCGGCCCGGGACCGCCCGTCGCCGGGGAGGGATGATCCCGCGCCGCGTTCAATGCAGATGCCGAGCAAATCTGTTGCGGGCCATCGAATTTTGATCGCTGTGTCTAGCTCAGGTTCTTCTGCCAATCTTAGATAATGATCGGCTGCCAAATAATTGGTATCAACATACCGGTAAAATTTATTTCCGTTTCATCGATGCGGTGTTCGCACTCTCACGTTATAAAGATACTGTAGATTTAAAGTGACGCCGCCGCGCGTCCGTCGGAGATCGATTTGGCGGATCCGGAATTCGAGGGTGGAAGGTTCGGGCCGAACGGCAAGAGATCGATGCTCCGGCAGATCGCGCACGCCCTCGGCGTGCCCGAAGACGCTTTCCTCGACGAATCCGAGGCGCTCGCCACGATCGACATGACGGGGGAATTGCTGCGCGTCTGGCACGCGCTCACCCTGTCGGACCGCCGTTTGCTGCTGCAGATGGCGCGCGGGATGATCTCCCGCGGCTAGAACGGCCACGGCTCCTCCTGCGGCCCCGGCGCCGTCCGCTCGCCCGGCGCCACGAGGTCCACGATCTCGTCGAGCGGCTGCGTCACCCGGATCGTTCGCCCCGCCGCGGTGATGAACGTCTCGTTGCGCATCAGGTCCGTGTCGCTCAGCGCCTGGACGCTCGTCACGCGCAGCAGGTGCCGGCAGCCGTCGCCGTCCTGCACCTGGAGGAAGTTCCCGACCCGCCGAACCGCCGACATGGCGCTCTCCCGCCCCGCTGGTGATCTGTGGCCTAGGCGCCCTGCAGGCTCTCGGCGAAGTCGTCGGGGATCTCGCCCCACTGGCCGAGGATCGTGACGCCCTCCAGCTCGCCGGTCTCGTCGTCGGCCACCACCTTCAGCGCCGCCGCGCCCGGCATCCGCCTAGCCATGTTCTCGGCCTTCTTCACCGCCCCGCTCTCGGTCTGCGCAGGCTCCTGCCGGGCCGGCCGCAGCCGCTTCCGGTGCAGCTCGAAGGGCTGCACCACGAACGCCGTCCTCATCGCCATCGTCGTCCTGCACCCCGGTTCGTCACAGGTTCTCCACAGACCGCACGGGCCGCCCAAGGGCGCGCCACGACAGGAGTTTTCGAGCCGTATCCACACGCGTCCACGGGGCCGGAAGAAAAGTCTCGCCCGCAGATTGTGCCCGGCCCGCCCGTATGATCTGTTCCGCTTTCGTTCTAGCATGGCGAGGCCGCGGGTGCACCTCTCCCGGATCGACGCGCGGCGGATCTCGGGCGCCGATTCCGTCAGCGGGCCGGCGCCGCACCGGCCTCCCCGCGCCTGCCCGACGGGCGTTGGGCAAGGCGGCCCGATCATGCCACCGGGTCATACCAATGTATGGCGCCGGCCCGCATCCGTATAAATGTAAGCCTCCGTCGCGATCGCTACACTTTCCGTCATTCAGCAGCACAGACGGAGAGTTGTCATGACGGAATGTGCCAAGGGAACTGCTCTGATCACCGGCGCTTCGGGCGGGATCGGCGCGATCTATGCCGAACAGCTCGCCGCGCGCGGCCACGATCTCATCCTGACCGCCCGGAACGCGGATCGCCTGGAGGCGGTCGCCGAGACGGTGCGCGGGGCCTCGGGCCGCACCGTCGAGGCGCTCGCGGCGGACGTCAACGACCGTGCCGGTCTCCGGCGCGTCGAGGACCGGCTGCGGAGCGACCCGGCGATCACCCTCCTGGTCAACAACGCCGGCTTCGGCTCCGCGGCCCCGCTGCTCCAGGCGGATCCGGACGAGATGGAGCGCATGATCGGCGTGAACGTCACGGCCGTGACGCGCCTCGCCTTCGCGGCGGCGCCGGCCTTCGTCGCGCGGGGGCACGGGGCGATCATCAACGTCGCCTCGACCGTCGCCCTCAATCCCGAACTGCTCAACGGCGTCTACGGGGCGAGCAAGGCCTACGTTCTCGCCTTCACGCAGGCGCTCCAGCACGAACTCGCCCCCAGGGGCGTCCGGATCCAGGCGGTCCTGCCCGGCGCGACGGCCACCGAGTTCTGGACCGTGGCCGGCGTCGGCGGCCACCGGAACCTCCCGGCCAGCATCGTCATGACGCCGTCCGACCTGGTCGCGGCCGCGCTCGCGGGGTTCGATGCCGGCGAGGTCGTCACGATCCCGCCTCTGGAGAACGGCGCCGCCTGGTCCGCGCTGGACGCCGCGCGCCTCGAACTCGCCGCCCAGCTCGGCGCGGCGACGCCGGCGAGCCGGTACCGGACCGCGCGCGCCGTCGCCGCCCGGGGGTC
>NZ_JBKFBI010000223.1:0-5653 GCF_053346095.1 Methylobacterium sp. A52T
ACGCCCCCACCGGTCCTCCCCCGGGCGGGGCCGCCCCCCCGCGGCCGCGGCGGCGGTTTTGCTCTAACGCTGGAGGCTCTTCGCGCCCGTCGCGGCGCAGGGAGGCAACCGTCGGCGCGGACCGGCCTGTGGGAGTGAGCGTGCGTATCCTGGCCATCGACACAGCGCTGGACACCTGCGCCGCCTGCGTCATGGCGGAGGAGTCCGAGGCGCCCCTCGCCGCCGAGTCGCTGCCCATGGCGCGCGGCCACGCGGAATCTCTGCTGCCGCTGATCGAGCGGGTGATCGCCCGGGTCGAGGGCGGATTTGAGGCGATCGACCGGGTCGCCGTGACGGTCGGGCCCGGCAGCTACACCGGGCTACGGGTCGGCCTGTCGGCGGCCCGCGCCATCGGCCTCTCGACCGGCAAGCCCGTCGTCGGCGTCGGCACCCTCTCGGCGCTCCTCGCGCCGCTCCTGGCCGACACCGTCGCGGGCACGATCGCCGCGGTGATCGACGCCCGCCACGGCGCCGTCTACGTGCAGGCCCTCGGGCCGGGCGACGGCCTCGCGCCCGCGCACCTCGCCGTCGAGGCGGCGGCCGAGCAGCTGGGCGACGGCCCGGTGGTGCTGACCGGCTCCGGCGCGCCGATGCTGGCCGCCGCGCTCGCCGCGCGCGGCGTCGCGGCGCGCGTCGCCCATGTCGGCGGTCCCGATATCGCGGCGGTGGCCTCCCTCGGCCTCGTCGCCGACCCGGCGCAGGCCCTGGCGCGGCCCCTCTACCTGCGGGGGCCGGATGCCCGGCCGCAGGACCACGCGCGGATCGCACGGCGATGACGCGCCCGCTGCCCTTCTGGCCCTTCGACTGGTGGTTCGCGTGGTGGGACGCGCTGACCCCGGAGCCCTACGTCGCGCCGCTCCGCGACGCCGCGCAGGCCCCCGCCCTCGCCCGCCTCCACGCGACCGCCTTCGCGCGACCCTGGGACGCGCACGAGTTCGAGCGGATGCTCTGCGAGCGCTCGACCCACGCGCACGCCCTCTGGCGCGCGGGCGTGCTCCAGGGCTTCGTGCTCTCGCGCCGGGCCGCCGACGAGGCCGAGATCCTGACGGTCGTGCTGTCCCCAGCTCTGCGCGGCGGCGGCCACAGCCGCAAGCTGCTGCGCGAGCACCTGGCGAGCCTCGCCCTCGACGGCGTCGCCCGGGTGCATCTGGAGGTCGACGAGGGCAATGCCCCCGCCCTGCGGCTCTACGCCCGGCACGGGTTCCGGCAGGTCGGTTCGCGCACCGGCTACTATCTCAAGGCCGACGGCAGCCGGGCGACCGCGCTGACGATGAGCGCCGACCTGTGACGCCGTGAGCCGCCTCGGCATCGCCTGGCGCGTCGCGGCCCTCGCCCTCGCCTTCGCGGTGCTGGGACCGCCTCACTGGATCGCCCTGCGGCTCCTCGGCCGCCGCGCGACCCTGGCGCCGATCCTGTTCCACCGCGTCTTCCTGTGGCTGTTTGGGGTGCGGGTCACGCAGAGCGGGACGCCCCCGGCCCCCGGCGAGGCGGCGCTGGTGCTCGCCAACCACGTCTCGTGGCTCGACATCATCGCGGTGGGCTCGCTCCGGCCGCTCTCCTTCGTGGCGAAGTCCGAGATCGCCGGCTGGCCGCTGATCGGCGTCCTCGCGGGGCTCCAGCGGACGATCTACATCGACCGGCAGCGCCGCGGCGCGACCGCGAGCGTCAGCACCGCCATGGGCCACCGCCTGGCCGAGGGGGAGCTGGTCGTCCTGTTCGCGGAGGGAACCACCGGCGACGGGACCCGGCTCCTGCCGTTCCGCTCCTCCCTCGTCGGCGCCGCCCGCGCGGCGCTGCAGGCCGAGGCCGGGCGCGGACGGGTGCGCCTCCAGCCGCTCGCCATCGCCTATCCGCGGCGCAACGGCCTGCCGGTCACGCGCGCCGAGCGCGCGGAGATCGCGTGGTACGGCGACATGGAGCTGGCGCCGCACCTCGCGACCTTCGTGCAGGGCGGCCCCATCGACGTGCACGTGGTCTGGGGCGCGCCGATCCCCTTCGAGGCGACCACCGACCGGAAGGTCGCCACCGCGGCCGCCGAGGCCGAGGTGCGCGCGGCCCTGCGGGGCGCCGGCACCGGCGCCGGAACCGCCCCGGCGCCCGACGCGCGGCCGGCCGCCCCGGGGATCGGTCTTCAGGGGCCGGAGATCGCGCCGGTCTGAACCCTCGGCGCCGCGCCGGACGCTGCTTCCGCCTCGGGATCTTGAGCCGGCGCGCCCGCGACCCCGGCACCGAGGACGGCGCGCGCGGCCCGCTTCTCCACGCCTAAGCTCTTGGACTCGAACGGAATCCTGTCTCAGCTCCAGATTTTACGCCTGATCTGGACGGGTCTGATCCTCTCGAGACCACGCCGACGCTGTTCGACCGGGCGGATTCCCCTATCCGCGCGAGAGTAAGCCGGTGGAATCACCGTCAGAATACATCATTCAACGCATTGAGCGGCCGGAACACGTCTGCTAGCTAGGCCGCAATCCGGAACAGACGGAAATTATTGGAGGACGCCCGGTGCAAACCTGGAACCAGGTTTACGACCCGTTCGGGAGCCCGTGGCTCTCGACGCTCGCCGCTTCAGTGCCGGTGATCGCACTGCTCGCCATGATCGCCAGCGGGCGCGTGAAGGCCCATATCGCGGCCGTCATCGCCCTCGGCCTTGCCATGCTGGTGGCCATCGTCGGCTTCGGCATGCCGACCGATCTCGCCACCCGCGCGGCCATCCTCGGGATGGTCACGGGCTTCTTCCCGATCGGCTGGATCATCCTCAACGTCATCTTCCTCTACCGGCTCACGGTGGAGAAGGGCTGGTTCGCGATCCTGCAGCAGTCCGTGGCCGGCATCACGGCCGACCGGCGGTTGCAGCTGCTCCTGGTGGCCTTCGCGTTCGGCGCCTTCTTCGAGGGCGCGGGCGGCTTCGGCACGCCGGTGGCCGTCACGGGCGCGATCCTGATCGGGCTGGGCTTCTCGCCGCTCGCCGCCTCCGGCCTGTCGCTGATCGCCAACACCGCGCCGGTGGCCTTCGGGGCGCTCGGCGCGCCGATCCAGGGCCTCGCCTCGGTGACCGGCTACCCGCCCGAGATCCTCGGCGCCATGATCGGCCGGCAGCTGCCGCTGTTCTCGCTGATCGTGCCGTTCTGGCTGATCTGGGTGTTCGCGGGCTTCCGCGGGATGATCCGGGTGTGGCCGCCGATCCTGGTCTGCGGCGCCTCCTTCGCGGTCGCGCAGTTCCTGATCTCGAACTACGTCAACCCGTGGATCGTCGATATCGGCGCCTCGCTCGCCTCGATGCTCGCGCTGGTGCTGTTCCTGAAGGTCTGGCAGCCCAAGGAGATCTGGTCGTCGCCGGCCCTGCGCGGCCACGATCCGTCGCTCGCCGTCGCCGGTCCGCGGCCCGTGGCGCTCGGCGCCGGCGTGCCCGGCACGCCCCCGGTCCATACCGGCGCCCGCACCGCCTCGCAGGGCGAGATCCTGATGGCCTGGGTGCCGTGGATCATCCTGTCGATCGTCGTGGCCATCTGGGGGACCGGCTGGTTCAAGGGCATCGTCAACCCGCTCTTCACCTGGAAATACGAGGTGCCGGGCCTGCACAACGTGATCATGAAGGTGCCGCCGGTGGTGGCCAAGCCGGTGCCGGAGGGCGCGGTCTTCCTGTTCACCTATATGTCGTACACCGGCACCGGCGTGCTGATCGCGGCGATCATCTCCGGCCTGATCATGCGGTTCTCGCCGCTGCGCCTCGTCACCGCCTACTTCGAGACCATCTGGGCCCTGCGCTACTCGCTCATCACCATCGCGGCGATGCTCGCGCTCGGCGTCCTCACCCGCTACGCGGGCGTCGACGCCACGCTCGGGCTGGCCTTCGCGGGCACCGGCATCCTCTACCCGTTCTTCGGGACGCTGCTCGGCTGGCTCGGCGTGGCGCTCACGGGTTCGGACACGGCCTCGAACGTGCTGTTCGGCGGCCTCCAGAGGATCACCTCCGAGCAGCTCGGCCTCTCGGGCGTGCTGATGGCGGCGGCGAACTCGTCGGGCGGCGTGATGGGCAAGATGGTCGACGCCCAGTCGATCGTCGTCGCCTCCACGGCCACCGGCTATTTCGGCCAGGAAGGCAAGATCCTGCGCTTCGTGTTCTGGCACTCGATCGCGCTGGCCTGCCTCGTCGGGCTTCTCGTGATGCTCCAGGCCTACGTGCCGTTCTTCCAGCAGATGGTCATCGACCTGCCGGCGGCGGCGCCGGCCGCCCACTGAGGCCGGTTCGACCGGCCAGCGTCTGACCGGCCGCCCGCGGGCGGCCGGTCGCGTTTCGGGCGCCGCGACGGCCCCCGCGATCCGTGCTACAGGCCGCGTGCCGGGCCCCGCGGGGCGGGTGCAAGGATCATCGGACGGTTCGGGACGGCGCGCGTTGAAGAAGGCTTTCGTCAAATCCTACGGTTGCCAGATGAACGCCTACGACGCGGCCCGCATGGCCGACGTCCTCGGCGCCGAGGGCTACACGGCGACCGACACGGTCGAGGACGCGGACGTCGTCGTCCTCAACACCTGCCACATCCGCGAGAAGGCCGCCGAGAAGGTCTATTCCGAACTCGGCCGCCTGCGCGTGCTCAAGGGTGAGCGGAAGGCGCAGGGCCTCGACACGCGCATCGTGGTCGCGGGCTGCGTCGCCCAGGCCGAGGGCGCCGAGATCCAGGCGCGCCAGCCCGCCGTCGACGTGGTCGTCGGCCCGCAGAGCTATCACCGGCTGCCGGACCTGCTGGCGCGCTCCCGCGAGCGCCGCGTCGTCGACACCGAGTTCCCGGTCGAGGACAAGTTCGACCACCTGCCCCGCCGGCGGACCCTCGGGACGTCGGCCTTCCTCACCGTGCAGGAGGGCTGCGACAAGTTCTGCGCCTTCTGCGTGGTCCCCTACACGCGGGGCGCGGAGGTCTCGCGTTCCGTGGCGGCGGTGCTCGCCGAGGCCGAGAAGCTCGCCGACGGGGGCGTCCGCGAGGTCACGCTGATCGGCCAGAACGTCAACGCCTATCACGGCGACGGCCCCGACGGCGCGCCCACGGGCCTCGCCGAGCTGGTGCGCGCGGTGGCGAAGATCCCCGGCATCGCGCGGATCCGCTACACGACGAGCCACCCGAACGATTTCGACGACGCCCTGATCCGGGCGCACGCCGAGGTTCCGGCCCTGATGCCCTACCTGCACCTGCCGGTGCAGTCGGGCTCCGACCGGATCCTCGCCGCGATGAACCGCAAGCACACCGGCGACCAGTACCGCCGGCTGATGGACCGGATCCGCGCGGCGCGGCCCGACATCGCCCTGTCGTCCGACTTCATCGTCGGCTTCCCCGGCGAGACCGACGCGGACTTCGCCGAGACCCTGCGGCTCGTGCGCGACGTCGGCTTCGAGAGCGCGTTCTCGTTCAAGTACAGCCCGCGCCCCGCCCCGCCGCCCGCCGACCGCACCGATCAGGTGCCGGAGGCCGTGATGGCGGCCCGGCTCGCCGAGCTGCAGGCGCTCCTCGACGGCCAGCGCCACGCCTATCAGCGGGCGGCCGTCGGCCGGGTCTTCGACGTTCTGGTTGAGAAGCCCGGGCGGCATCCCGGTCAGGTCGCGGGCAAGACGCCGCACCTGCTG
>NZ_JBKFBI010000224.1:0-5593 GCF_053346095.1 Methylobacterium sp. A52T
GCCCGGCGGTCCGGCGACGCCCTCCGCGCCGGCTGGCCCCTGCGGTCCGGGCGGCCCGGGCGGTCCCATCGCGCCCCGCTCGCCGGGAGGCCCGGCCTCACCCCGGGGACCCGTCTCGCCGCGCGGGCCGGCCGGGCCGGCGAGCCCGGGCGCCTGCGGTCCCTGCTGGCCGCACTCGCCGACCACGATGCTGCGGGTCTGTTTCGGCGTCCGCAGCGTCGCGATGCAGGTGGCCGGATGGTAGACGACGCGAAACTCGAAATAGCCGCGGCTGTCGGTCCGGTGCGGGAACTGGCCGTCGAGCGTGATCTCCACCCCCGGATCGTCGGCGTAACCGATGATCCAGAGATCACCGCCGGTGATCTTGGCGGCCTCGATGCGCATGTCCGCCGCCCGCGCCGGCAGCCCGCAGGCGGCCGACAGGGCCAGCATCGAACACAGCGCCCAGCGCTCGCGCCACAGGCGCTTGGCAGATCTCATGGCAGGTCACGCAGTCTTTTAGACGGTCAGAATGCCATAGCCCGCAAACTAAGCAATAAATTGCGGAGAAAGTTGGATGTGGAAAAGCGCGGCCGGTCGAAGGCCTTAGTCCGAAATGGGTATTCGAAGGGCGCGCGGCGGGGCCTGTAGCGTGACCGCGCTGGACCGGGTCAGGCGTGTGCGGACCGGGCCGGCAGAGGAGCGGCGCGGACCGATTCACCGGTCACCGCCGCGCGAGCGCCCCGGGCCACGTTCGGACCCGCGGCGGAGGGGTCTGCCGTGGACAACGACGATCCGCCCTGGGACACGGACCCGCTCTGGTACGACCGGACCGAGTCCGGAACGCCGCCGGGACCCATCCTCGAGGCGCTGGCCTGGCTGTTCCTGCTGGCGATCGCCGGGTGCGCGGCGCTCGTCTGGCTCTACGGGATGCCGGACCGCCTGTGGCGCGCGGCGGCGCGCCGGCTGATGCGCCGCGATCCGGCGGATGCCGGGCGCTTCTGAGCCGCGCGCGCGGCCCTGACGCCTCCGCGCGCCGGCACCGGCTCAGGCCGCGGCGATGCGCGTGCTGAGCAGGGTGGCTTCCAGGGCTTCCACGGGCATCGGGCGGCCGAGATGGTAGCCCTGCAGGAACGGGCAGCCCATCGCCTGCAGGATGTTCAGGTCCTCGGCCGATTCGACGCCCTCGGCCACCACGTCGAGCCCGAGCAGCCGGCCGAGGCCGAGGACGGCGAGGACGAGCCCGCGCTTGTCGTCGCTCGCCCCGAGGCCCGTGACGAAGCTCCGGTCGATCTTGATCCGGTCCGCCTTGAGCTGGCGCAGCGAGGAGAGCGACGAGTAGCCGATGCCGAAATCGTCCAGGGCGACCCGGATGCCGGCGCGGGACAGCGCCTGCAGCTTGCCCTGCACAGCGCCGATGTCGAGGGCCGTCTCCTCGGTGATCTCGATCTCCAGCATGGTGGGCGGCAGGCCAAGGAGGTTCAGGCGCCCGATGACGATCTCGTCCACCGGGACCTGCGCCATCTCCCGGGGTGAGACGTTCATCGCCACGCGCACGCCGCTCAGGCCGCGGCGATGCAGGATCTCCAACATCGCGCAGACCTGCTCGAGGATGTAGCGGAGCAGCGATTCGGTCAGGCCGGCCATCGCGGCGGCGGCGATCAGGTCCGGCGGCGCGATCCAGCCGAGCCGCGGATGCTCCCAGCGGATCAGGGCTTCCAGTCCGACCAGGGTCCGGCCATCGGCCGCGTAGATCGGCTGGAACCAGACCTTCGGGGCGTTCTCGACCAGGGCCTGCGACAGGTCGCGCTCCAAGTCCCGCCGCATCTGCAGCCCCTCGCGCAGCCCCGAATCGAACACCCGGTAGCGGTTCCGCCCGGCGGCCTTCGCGGCGTAGAGCGCCTCGTCGGCGCAGCTCAGCATCTCGGTGAAGCTCGGCTCCGCGCTCGCGTGGACGCCGATGCTGACCCCGAGGCGGCCCGCGTCGAAGCCGTCGAACGGCTGGGACACCGCGGCGATGAGGTTCGCCGCCATGACGTCGTCGGGCACGCCCGAGGTCACGGGATCGTACAGCACCGCGAACTCGTCGCCGCCCAGCCGGGCCGCGAGACCGTTCTCCGGCAGCGCGTCCTTCAGCCGGCGCGCCACCTCGACGAGCACCCGGTCGCCCGCCTTGTGGCCGTAGACGTCGTTGACGAACTTGAACCCGTCGAGGTCGAGCATCAGCAGGCTGAGAGTCCCGGTGCGGAGCCGGTTCTCCGTCGCCTGGAGGAAGCCCGCGCGGTTCAGCAGGCCGGTGAGATCGTCGTGCGTGGCGCGCCACCGCATCTCGTCCACGAGGGCGCTAGCGCTGGCATGGGCCTCGGCGCGGGACCGGGCGAGGGCGTGGGCCTCGTTCTTGAGCCGGCTCGCCTCGCGAAACACGGACTCGCTGCGGAACGCCGTGTGCGTCAGGGCGAGGAAGTAGAGCAGCACGCAGGCCGCGAGGCAGTTCCGGTCGAAGTCGCCGGCATAGGCGAGGCAGGCCACGACGGACAGCAGCGGCAGGGCGATGAAGGCGAGGGGGATGCGCGCGTACGCGATCCCGTGCGTCACCGCCCCCGCGGTCACGCCGCAGGTGATCGTCAGGTAGAACAGGGTCTCGGCGGTCGTGTAGCCGTCGCACAGGAGCGGCTGGCAGGCCCAGATCAGTCCGGAGAGGAACGCCGCGACCGTGAAGACGCGCAGGTGCCGGTCGACGGAGCGCGCGGCGGCCGCGGCCAGGCTCGGCGTCATGTCGGCGGTCAGCGCCAGGCCGAGGCAGGGGATCCGGCAGAGGGCGATTCGCAGGAGGTTGACGCTGGTCGACGCCGCGAACCAGATGGCCCCCACGGTGCCGTGCCCGCTCCTGTAGGCGACGAGCATGCTCGCCACGCCGAGCAGCATGTTGACCGGGATGGCCGCCAGCACGCTCCCGCGCATGGCCTCCAGCTGATCCCGCCGGATCAGCGCGCCCCACCTCGGATCTGCAGGGTCGAGAGATTCACCGGAGCCGGGTGAACCCGGCTCGGATCTCTCCTGGTCCCGAACGATCATCGCACGTCCACTCGAAGGTGAGTGACTCATGGCACCGAATCGTAAGATATCGTTGAACGATCAACGCCCGCCGCGCCCGATCCCGAGCTTTTCGCGCGCCGCTCGAAGAGAGACTCCGGGTCGCAAGGCATTCCGGCCGCGTCGACGCGCACCATATCGGGTCCCGGGCCGCTTCCGGGCCCCGGATCGTCCATGGCCCTGACCCGCGACCTGCTCGATATCCGGACGATCTATCACGAGCCCACTGTCGGCGACTTCCCGCTGGGCCGGGACATCCTGGCGCGCTTTCCCGACGCCGCGCGCATCGTCGTGCCGTCGCACTGGAACATCCCGGAACTCCACGGCAACGCCGGCTCGGTGGAGGATTGGGTGCGGATCAAGCGCTCGACGCTGGTCCTCGGCGTGAAGAAGGGCCTCGCGATGCGCCCCAACGGCCGCAGCGCCCACTTCATCGCGCCCTCGACCTCCAACGGCTGCGCGATGGCCTGCGCCTACTGCTACGTGCCGCGCCGCAAGGGCTTCTCCAACCCGATCTCGCTGTTCGTGAACCTCGAGCAGGCCTGCGCGGCGATCGCCCGCCACGCCGGCCGCCAGGGACGCCTGCCGGAGCCGGACCCGATCGATCCGGAGCACTGGGTCTACGATATCGGCGAGAACGGCGACCTCTCGGTCGACGCGGCGGTGAGCGACGGCGTGCGCGCCCTGGTCGCGCTGTTCCGCACCCTGCCCAACGCCAAGGCCTCCTTCGCCACCAAGGCCGTCAACCGCGACCTCCTCGCCTACGATCCGCAGGGCAAGACGCGCGTCCGCTTCTCGCTCATGCCGGCGCGGATCGCCCGGATCGTGGACGTGCGCACCGCCCCGATCGCCGAGCGGATCGCCGCCATCGACGAGTTCGTGGCCGCCGGCTACGAGGTCCACGCCAACTTCTCGCCCGTCATCCTCTACGAGGGCTGGGAGGCCGACTGGCGGGCGCTGTTCGCCGAGATCGACGCGACGCTGTCCGACGCCGCCAAGGCGCAGCTCAAGTGCGAGATCATCATGCTGACCCACAACGCGGATCTGCACGCGGTCAATCTCGGCTGGCACCCCAAGGCCGAGGACCTGCTCTGGCGGCCGGACATCCAGGAGGCGAAGGTCTCGGAGGGCGGGGGCACCAACCTGCGCTACCGGGCCGGCTGGAAGGGCCGCTGGCTCGCCCGGTTCAAGGCCCTGCTCGCCGAGACGATGCCCTACTGCACGGTGCGCTACGCGTTCTGAGCGCGGAGCGCTGAACTTCCGGCCGCGCGCGGCGTTGGCGCGCCAGCGGAGGAAAGCTCAGCCATGTCGAGCGCGTCCATGTCGAGCCCATCCATGTCGACGCACGAGGACCATATCGGCGAGGCGGTGGCCCTCGCCGCCGCCAATGTCGAGGCGGGCGGTGCGCCCTACGGCGCGGTCATCGTGCGGGAGGGGACCGTGCTGGTCCGCGCGGCCAACACCGTGCACGCGACCAACGACCCCAGCGCCCATGCCGAGATGGTGGCGCTGCGCGAGGCCAGCCGCCTCCTCGGCCGCCGCGACCTCGGCGACTGCGTGATGTACGCGAGCGGCCGCCCGTGCCCGATGTGCCACGCCGCGATGCGCCTGGCCGGCTTCAAGGAGGGCTACTTCGCCTTCTCGGCCGAGGAGGCCGAGACCTACGGCGCCGGCAGCGCGTCGATCTACGCCGAGCTCTGCCAGCCCCTCGACGCGCAGCCGATGCGCGTCACGCAGCTGCGTCCGCCGGGCGATTCGCCCTACCCGGCGTGGAAGGCGCGCCGCGAGGCCTGACGCGGCGGCGACGGCCTCAATGGGTCCAGGGCGCCGTGCGGTTGAACTTGAAATTGTCCGAGTAGGACAGGCCCTTGCGCTGGACGGGCTTGGCCGGCTGCTCGACGCGGTAGGCGATCCCCTCGCGCTTCGCGTAGGCCACGGCCTCCTCCTCGGTGTCGAATTCCAGGCGCACCTGCTGGAGCATGTCCGAGGACCCGTTCCACCCCATCAGCGGATCGATCTCGCGCGGGCTGGTCCGGTCGAACTCCAGGATCCACTGCTTGGTCCGGGCGAGGCCCGACTGCGTGGCGTCCCGAGACGGACGGAAGATGCGGGCGCTCGGCATCTGACTCGACAAGCTCCTGATCGAATGGTCGGGGCGATAGGATTCGAACCTACGACCCCCTGGTCCCAAACCAGGTGCGCTACCAGACTGCGCCACACCCCGACTGCCACACGGCCTCAATGCCGTAGCGGTTCCGCCGTTCCCCCGCAAGGCGCGGCGCGGCGCGCGCCGACGCTTCCGGGATAGACCCTCCGCCGCGGCCTAGGGCGTCTCTGCAAAGTCATCTGAGCCAGAGCATGGTCATGCCGAGCGTGACCATAGCGAGGTAGTTCGCGGCTCGCTTCTCGTAGCGGGTGGCGATGCGGCGATACTGCTTGAGCCGGCCGATCAACCGCTCGACCTTGTTGCGCTGGCGGTAGGCGGGTTTGTCGAAATCGAGCTGGCGGGGCTGATCCTTGC
>NZ_JBKFBI010000225.1:0-5579 GCF_053346095.1 Methylobacterium sp. A52T
CTTGGCCTCCGACTTAGGCCCCGGCGGCGGCCCGCACCGGGACCGGGCGGACGCGGTCCTGTCGGTCGAGGGACTGTCCCTCGCCTTCGGCGGCACCGTCGCCTTCGCGGAGATCGACCTCGCGGTCGGGGCCGGCGAGATCCACGCCGTGATCGGGCCGAACGGCGCCGGCAAATCCTCGCTGATCAACGCGATCACCGGCCTCTACGCGCCGCGGGCCGGGCGGGTGCGGCTCGGCGCGGAGACCTTCGCCCGGGTGCCGGCCGGACGGCTCGCCGCGCTGGGCGTCGCCCGGACCTTCCAGAACCTCGCCCTGTTCGCGGGCCTGAGCGTGCGCGACAACGTCCTCGCGGGGCTCTCGGCCGCGCGGCGCTCCGGACTCGGGGCCCAGATCCTGGGCCTGCCCTCCGCCCGGCGGGAGGCGCGCGCGCACCGCGCCGCCGCCGAGGCGGTGATCGGACGCCTCGGCCTCGGGGCGGTGGCCGATCGCCCGGCCGGCAGCCTCCCCTACGGGCTCCAGAAGCGGGTCGAGCTCGGCCGGGCCCTGGTGGCCGAGCCGCGACTCCTGCTACTCGACGAGCCGATGGCCGGCATGACGGCGACCGAGAAGGCCGAGATGACCGGCTTCATCCGGGCGGCGCGGGAGCGGTCCGGGGCCGCGATCGTGCTGATCGAGCACGATATCGGCGTCGTCATGCGCCTCTCCGACCGGGTGACCGTGCTCGACCACGGCCGCCGCATCGCCACCGGCACGCCGTCGGAGGTGCGGGCCGACCCGGCCGTCATCGCGGCCTATCTGGGGCTCGCGGACGGGGATGCGGAGGAGGGCTGGGACAACACAGACACGGACGCGGATGCCGGCGCGGGCGTGGCCGCCGCATGAGCCCGGATCTCGCCTTCCTGATCGAGGTCGTCGTCGGCGGCCTCCTGTCGGGCGTCATGTACGCCCTCGTGGCGATCGGCTTCGTGCTGATCTACAAGACCTCGGGCGTGCTCAACTTCGCGCAGGGCGCGATGGTGCTGTTCGCCGCCCTCACCTTCGTGAGCCTGACCGAGCGCGGCCTGCCCGTCCCGGCGGCCCTGGCCGCGACGCTCGCCGCGATGGTGGTGGTCGGTCTCGGCGTGGAGCGCCTGGTGCTGCGGCCGCTCGTCAACCAGCCGCCCATCACCCTGTTCATGGCGACGCTGGGCGTCGCCTACGTGATCGAGGGTGCGGCCCAGCTCGCCTGGGGCACCCAGGTCCACGGGCTCGACCTCGGCATCGACGACACGCCGATCGATCTCGGCGGCGTGCTGGTCAGCCGGTTCGACCTGTTCGCCGCCGCGGTCGCGGGCCTGATGGTGGTGCTCCTCTCCGCCTTCTTCCGCTACACCCGCACCGGCCTCGCCTTCCGGGCGGTGGCGGACGATCCGCTCGCCGCCCTCAACACCGGCCTGCGCCTGCCCCGGATCTGGTCGGCGGTCTGGATCGCCGCCGGGATCGTCGCGCTGGTGGCGGGGCTGCTCTGGGGGGCGCGGCTCGGCGTGCAGTTCTCCCTGTCGCTGGTGGTGCTGAAGGCGCTGCCGGTGCTCGTGCTCGGCGGCTTCGACTCCGTCGCCGGGGCGATCGTGGCCGGGCTGATCGTCGGCGCGGCGGAGAAGCTGTCCGAGGTCTATCTCGGACCGGTCATCGGCGGCGGCATCGAGGGCTGGATCGCCTACGTGGCGGCCCTGGGCTTCCTGCTGGTCCGGCCGTCGGGCCTGTTCGGCCTGCGCGCCGTCGAGCGGGTCTGAGCCGCCATGGTGGCCTTCCCCCGCGCCGTGCCGCACCCGCACCTGTCCGCCGGGACCCTCGGCCTCGGCGCCCTGCTGGTCCTCGCCTACGGGATCGTGCCGCTCTCCGGCACGAGCTACCTGTTCGAGGCGCTGCTGACGCCGTTCCTGGCCCTGGCGCTGGCCGGCCTCGGGCTCAACCTGCTCACCGGCTATGCCGGGCTGCTCTCCCTGGGCTCGGCCGCCTTCATGGCGGTCGGGGCCTACGCGGCCTTCAACCTGTCGCTGCGCCTGCCCGGCTTGCCGCTCCCGGTGTCGCTCGTGCTCGCCGGCCTCGTGGCGGCGCTCGCCGGGCTGGTGGCGGGGCTGCCGGCCCTGCGCCTGCGGGGCTTCTACCTCGCGGTCTCGACGCTCGCCGTGCAGTTCTTCGTCGCCTGGGCGCTGAACCGGATCGGCTGGATCTCCGACGACAGCCCCTCGGGCATCGTCACCGCCCCCCGGCTGGTGGTGGCCGGCCTGTCCTTCGACGACCCACGCGGCCGCTACCTGGTCACGCTCACGGTGGTCACGCTGCTGACCTTCGTCGCGTGGAGGCTCGTGACCTCGCCCACGGGCCGGAACCTCGTGGCGATCCGCGACAACGAGACCGCCGCCCGCCTCGTCGGCGTGCGGGTCGCCCGGACCAAGCTCCTGGCCTTCGCGGCCTCGTCCTTCGTGATCGGGATCGCCGGGGCGCTGTGGGCCTTCGCGTATCTGCGCACCGTCGAGCCGGCGGGTTTCAACCTCGACCGCTCCTTCCAGATCCTGTTCATCGTGATCATCGGCGGCCTCGGCACCCTGCGCGGCGCCTTCCTGGGCGCGGGCTTCATCGTGGTGCTGCCCCTGCTCCTGTCGCGCCTCGGCGCGACGCTGCTCGGCGACGGGTTCGATTCCGGCACCCTGGAGATGGTCCAGCGCGTCGTCCTCGGCGCCCTGATCGTCGTCGTGCTGATCCGCGAGCCCGCCGGCCTCGCCGCCCTCCTCGACCGGGCGGGCCGCCGCCTCGGCCGCCGCGCTGCCTGATCCCCTCCCCGCCTGACCAACCCCAGGACGACCATGCCCCTGACGACCCGTCTCCGCGCCGCGCTCCTCGCCGGCACCGTCGCGCTCGCCGGCGCGGCCCCCCGGGCCGCTTGGGCCGACGAGCAGTATTTCCCGCTCCAGAGCTACCGGGTCGGCCCCTACGCGGCCGGTGGGACCGGCTTCTTCGGGGGCTTCATCGACTATCTCAACCTGATCAACGCCCGCGACGGCGGGGTGAACGGCGTCAAGCTCACCTGGAGCGAGGGCGAGACCCAGTACGAGGTCGAGCGCGGCGTCGAGGTCTACGAGCGGCTGAAGTCCCGGCCCGGCATCGCCGCCTGGAACCCGCTCTCGGTGGGCATCGCCTACGCGATGATCGACCGCATCACCGCAGACAAGGTGCCGCTGATCACGATCAACCACGGCCGGACCGATTCCACCGACGGGCGCGTCTTCCCCTACGTGTTCCCGCTGCTGCTCAACCCCTACAGCGAGACGAGCGGCATCATCCAGTATCTCGGCACCCGCGCGGGCGGCCTCGACAAGCTGAAGGGCAAGACCGTCGCGGTGCTCTACCACGGCTCGCCCTACGGCAAGGAGACGATCCCGATCTACGCGCGGCTCGCCGAGCGCTACGGCTTCACCGTCGCGCAGATCGAGGTGCCCCATCCCGGCAACGAGCAGCAGTCGCAGTGGCTCACGATCCGGCGCCTGCGGCCCGACTTCGTGGTGCTGCGCGGCTGGGGCGTGATGAACCCGGTGGCCCTGAAGACCGCCCAGAAGACCGGCTTCCCGGCCGACCGCATCGTCGGCAATGTCTGGTCGAACTCGGAGGAGGACGTGATCCCGGCGGGCGACGCCGCCAAGGGCTACGTCGCCATCACGACCCAGGCCTCGGGCACCGCCTACCCGGTGATCCAGGAGGTCGTCGGCAAGGTCTACGGGGCCGGCAACGGCAACCTCGCCGACCGGAGGCGGATCGGCAGCGTCTACCACAATCTCGGGGTGCTGAACGGCATCCTCAACGTCGAGGCGGTGCGGATCGCGCAAGCGCGGTTCGGCCAGCGCACGCTCACCGGCGACGAGGTGCGCTGGGGCTTCGAGCACCTGCGCCTCGACGAGGCCCGGGTGGCGGCGCTCGGCGCCAAGGGCCTGTTCCACTCGATCAACGTCACCTGCGCCAACCACGAGGGCGAGGGCCGCGTCACCTTCCAGCAATGGGACGGGGCGAAGTGGAACGTGGTGTCCGACTGGATCGCCCCCGACTGGGCGAGCCTGCGCCCGCTCATCGAGGCCTCGGCGACCGCCTACGCCAAGGAGCGCGGCATCACCCCGCGCGACTGCGCCGCCGAGGAGGCCGCGGACGCGGCCGGCAAGCAGGCCGCCGCGGCGGCCCGGTGAGCGCCCGGTGAGCGCCCGATGAGTGCCCCCCCGCCCCTCCTGCAGGTCGAGGCCCTGGAGATCGTCTACGGCGGGGCGGTGCACGCCCTGCACGGCGTCGACCTCGCGGTCCGGGCGGGGGAGATCGTCGCCCTGGTCGGCGCCAACGGCGCCGGCAAGACGACCCTGCTGCGGGCGGTGTCGAACCTGCTGCCGGCCCTGCGCGGCCGGGTCACGGCCGGGCGCCTCGCCTATGACGGGCGCGACGTGACGCGGACCCGGACCGACGTCCTCGTCCGCGCCGGGCTCGTGGGCGTGCTGGAGGGGCGCCACTGCTTCCGGAGCCTGAGCGTCCAGGAGAATCTGGTGGCGGGCGGGCTCGGGCGGGGCTCCGGCCGCGGCGGCGTGCGCGCCGATCTGGACCGGGTCTACGGCCTGTTCCCGCGGCTCGCCGCGAAGCGGGGCGTCGCCGCCGGCCTGCTCTCGGGCGGCGAACAGCAGATGGCGGCGATCGGCCGGGCGCTGATGGGGCGGCCACGGCTGCTCGTCCTCGACGAGCCGTCGATGGGGCTCGCCCCCCGCGTGGTCGAGGAGATCTACCGGGTGCTCGCCGGCCTGAACCGCGCCGAGGGTCTGACCCTGCTGGTGGCCGAGCAGAACGTCCGCCTCGCCCTGCGCCACGCCCACCACGCCGTGGTGCTGGAGAACGGGCGCAGCGCGCTGGCCGGCACCGCCGCGTCCCTGCGGGCGCGGGACGACGTCCGGTCCCTGTATCTCGGGGGCGCCGACGATGCCGGGGCCGCCGCGCTGCCGGAGACGGGCCGCCGCGCATCGGGCTGACGGTGCCGACCCGCGTCAGGCCTCGCGTCAGGGTTCCCGGTCGGCCCGGCGCAGGGACCAGAGCAGGGTGCCGTGGGCGTCGACCAGCCACAGGGCGTTCACCGCGTCGTCCTCGATCGTCAGCGAGCGGCTGTTGGCGAGGCGCACCGCCTCCTTCGCGTCCGCGGCCGTGAGCACCTCGTCGACGCGCGGCGCGCCGATCTCGCCATCCTCGCCACGAACCGCCCCGCGCAGGCGATAATCCGGCATCCGTCGAACCCCGTCTCCCCGCGGCCCGGCGCCCGTCCGGGGCGTGCCGCGCGTGCGAAGATAGGCGCCGGCGCGGCGTGTCGAGGGTCTGCGGGCCGCTACAGCCCGTCGCGGCTCGCTAGGATCCGCTGCGGCTCCGCGAGGAACAGGGCCCGCAGTGCGGCGGCCGATTCGCGGGCCGGAAGGTCGAGGGCGCGCCGCGTCGCGGCGATCCGGGCGGCGCAGTCGCCCGAGGGGGCCGCCGCTTCGGCCATCGACCGCGCGGTGCCCGGGCCCGCGGCGGGCGCGGCCGCCCC
>NZ_JBKFBI010000226.1:0-5493 GCF_053346095.1 Methylobacterium sp. A52T
CGCGCCGCGCCGGCACCCGCGCCCTCGAGGCCGCCGACCGGGCCCCCCGCCAGGGTGCCGCCGACCACGCCGGTCGCCGCGCCGACGCCGGCGCCCACGGCGCTGCCCGCCACCGCGATCGGGGCGGTGACCAGGCCGCCGAGGCCCGGATCGCCGGCGACGCCGTTCATCTGGCCGCCGGCCAGGGCGACGTTGGCGGCGCGGTGGTCACGGAGCACCTCCTGGGCGTAGGAGCGGATGCGCGGGTTGCGCGACTTGGACAGGGCGATCTGCGAGGACTGGATCTCGAAGGCGTTCGCCTGCATCGACTGCATGCGGAAGTCGTTGGCGCTCTGGGCCATGGCCGGGGTCGACAGCGCCAGGACGAGCGCGGACGCGGCAGCGTAGTTCTTCAGCATCGGGACCTCTGTTCGAGATGGGCACGCGAACCGTGGAAGGACGCCGCATGTGCAGCACGGACGCCGCGGCAGACGACGTCGCAGGCAACTCGGAGCCGGCGGGTTCGCGAATTGGTCCGTCAACGAGGGTATCGGCTTATGGTTCCTGCCGTTTTCGCCTCGGACAATACGGTTCCCGGGCGGATCTAATCCGGCGCGCGTCCCCTCTCGGGGGATCCCGCAGGATGCCGATCGCGCTCGTCCGGGACAGTGGCCTCGGCGGGTGGGTTCTTCCGGCCGCGCCTCCGGGCAGGGCTCGAAGCGCGACGCGCGCGGGCAGCCCGTGATCGTCGTCGCCGTCCAGATCCTGCGCGCCGCCGCCGCCCTCATGGTGGCGTGGCACCACGCGCGGCACGAGGCGGGACTCCTCGCCGGGCGCGGCGCCGGCCCGGCGCTCGATCCCATGACGCTGCTGCCCTGGTGGGGCGGCGTCGACCTGTTCTTCGTGATCTCCGGCTTCGTCATCGTCCATGCCGGCGGCCGGCTCGCGGGCCAGTCCGGCGGCCGCGCCCGCTTCCTCGCCCACCGGGTCGCCCGGGTGGTGCCCCTCTACTGGCTGGTGAGCCTGCTCTACCTCGTCCTGGCGCTCGCGCGGCCGGACCTCCTGGGCGAGGCCGCCGCGCTGGTGCGCGACCCGGTCGCCCTCGCGGCGAGCTTCCTGTTCTGGCCGGCGGCCCGCCCCGACGGCACCGTCCAGCCGCTCTACGGCCTCGGCTGGACCCTGAACTACGAGGCGGCCTTCTACGCACTCTTCGCCGCGGGTCTCGGCTTCGGGCGGTGCGGCGCCGTCGCGTGGCTGTGCGGGAGCCTGGCCGTCCTCGTGGCGGTCGGCGCCCTCGTGCCGGGCCTGCCGGTGCCGCTGCGCTTCTGGTCGGATCCGATCGTGCTCGAATTCGCCGCTGGCGCCGGTCTCGCCCTCGCCTGGGGCGCGGGATTCCGGCCGGCCCTCCTCCTGCGGGTCGGGCTCGCGGTGCTGGGCGTGCTGGGGCTGATCCTGGCCGCGCGGGTGCTCGCGGGTCTCGGCGAGGCCGACGGGTTCCTGCGCCCGCTCCTCGTCGGCGGGCCGGCCGTCCTGCTGGTGGCGGCCGCCCTCGGGCCGCCCCGCGACCCGGCCGCGGTCGCGCGGCTGCCGTCCCCCGTGCGCGCGCTCGTCGCGCTCGGCGACGCGTCCTACGCCCTCTACCTCGTGCATCCGTTCGCGCTGCGCCTCGTGCGCGAGGCGCTGCTCCGGCTCGGCCTCGCTCCCGCCCTGCATCCCTGGGGCAGCATCGCGCTGATGCTTGCGGGCAGCGTCGCGGCCGCGCTCGTGGTCCACCGCCTCGTCGAGCGGCCCCTGACCCGGGCCCTCCGGAGGCGGCTCGATCCGGGCGCGCCGCAAAACCGTGTGCGCGCCGTGCCGGCCCCGGTTCCACCGCGCGGCCGGGCGGATTAGCCTCGCGTGCCCGAGGAGAAGGCCAGCATGAAGACCCTGCTCGTTCCCGTCGCGATGCACGACGCCCTGCCCTCCGTCTTCGAGACGACCCGGCTGGCGGCCACGCGCTTCGGCAGTCTGATCGAGGGCGTGTCCCTGCGCCCGGCGCTGGCCGAGTACGTGCCGGTCGACATGGTCGGCGGCATGACGTGGCTGCGCGACGAGGAGGCCGACCGGGCCGAGGCCGAGGAGGCGGGCGGCCGCTTCGTGGCCTTCATGGACGGCGCCGGCATCCCGCGGCACGCCCGCGACGGGCTCTGCATACCGGACCGCGTGCCGGATGCCGGACCGCGCTACCGCTGGCGACAGGACGTGCCCACCGGCGACGCGTTCCTCGGCCAGTACGCGCGGCTGTTCTCGGCAACGGTGGTCGGGCGCCCCGGCACGACCGACAACGCCCCGCGCATGACCACGTTCGAGACCGCCCTGTTCGAGAGCGGCCGCCCGATCCTGCTGGCGCCGCCTACGGCACCGGCCAGCCTCGGTGACGCCGTGGTCATCGCCTGGAACGGGTCGACCGAGACCGCTCGGGCGGTGGCTTTCGCGATGCCGTTCCTGCGGCGGGCCGAGCGGGTGCTCGTGCTCAGCGTCGAGGGCGGCATGGTGCCGGGCCCGACCGCGCAGGATCTCGCCCAGGCCCTGGCCTGCGAGGGCGTGGACGCGTCGCACCGGGCCCTGCCGGCCGGCCGGCGCGTGCCCGGCGAGACCTTTCTGGCGGAGGCGAAGGCGTTCGGCTGCGACCTTCTCATCAAGGGCGCCTACACCCAGAGCCGCCTGCGCCAGATGATCTTCGGTGGCGTCACCAGCCACGTCCTCGCCCACGCCGACATGCCGGTGCTGATGGCGCATTGAGCGCTGCGCGGGCCCGGCCGACGGATTGCGGCACCGCACCTCCTTCGGCGCCGGGAACCCTGCCCGGTCCCCGGCGTTCGGGTCCCGCAGCCGGACGGCACACGCATTGTCCACACGCTCGGAAAGGAGCCCCGTGAAGAGCCCCGTGAGACGTCTCTTCCTCGCCGGCCTTCTGGCGACCGCGACCGTCCCCGCCGCCCGCGCTGAGCCGGCGACCGTCCGGTTCCGCGGCACCGTGGTCCAGGCCGATTCGGAGCGCGTGGAGATCCGCCGCACCAGCGGCAGCACCCTGGCCGTGCGGATGGGTCCCCGGACCCGCATCTACGCGGTGAACGGCGCCAGCCTGCGGGCGATCAAGCCGGAGAGCTACGTCAGCGTCCTCGGGGCGTCCGATTCCGAGCCGCGGCAGGCGACCGCCGTGACGCTGTACTCTCCGTCCGAGCGCGGGTTCGAGGCGGGCAGCCAGCCCTGGGACACCGCGCAGGGCGCGCGCCTCACCGCCGGCTGGGTCGCCGACCTGCAGCGCGGCGCGCCGATGCGTCTGACCCTCGCCTATAACGGCGGCCAATCGTCCTTCGCGATCCCCGACGACACGCCGGTGACGCAGTTCTCGCCTGGCGAGAAGGCGATGCTCCAGCGGGGCGCCGCCGTGACGATCTTCGCGCGCCCGGGCGAGGACGGCGGGCTGATGGCGGGGACGATCGCGGTGGGCCGCCAGGGCGTCGTGCCGGGTCTCTGAGCCGCTCGGGCCGCTGCGTCACCGACGGCGCAGCAAACCCGCGCGCCGACGCGGAAGCTGCGCTACACCGGTCGGCGATGACCGAGCCCGCCTTCACCCTCGACCCGCGCCTGTCGGCCGACACCGCCGAAGTGGGCGACCTCGCCCTGTGCCGCGTGCTGCTGATGGACGATGCCCGGTTCCCGTGGCTGATCCTGGTGCCGCGCCGGCCGGACGTCACAGAGATCACCGACCTCTCCGAGACCGATGCCGCGGCGCTCTGGCAGGAGATCCGCCTCGCCACGGGGGTGATGCAGGCCCTGTCCAAGCCCGACAAGGTGAATGTCGGCGCCCTGGGCAACGTGGTGTCGCAGCTCCACGTCCACGTGGTTGGCCGCTTCCGGTCGGATCCCGCCTGGCCGGGGCCGGTCTGGGGGTTCGAGACCCGCAAGCCCTACCCGCTCCACGCCCGCGCCCAGCTCCTCGAGCGCGCCGGCGCCCTCTTCTCCGCGGCCTGACCCTCGCATGACCGATCCCCGCGACACCCTCGGCTTCGTCCGAAACCGCCTCGACCGGCACTCGGCCGAGCAGCCCGAGGAGGCAGTGCCCGCCTTCGACACGCCCGAGGCCCGCCTCGTGCTGATCTGCGGCGACCGGATCGTGCTGCGCGGGGAGACCGCGCTGATCGCGGTCGCGGAGGCGGCGGACCTCGCGGGCGGGACGCGCATCTTCCTCGGGCACCGGGACGGGCAGCCCGTCTTCGCCGCCGCCGCGCCGGCCGAGGCCGCGGAGCGCTTCTCCGAGGGGCCGACCCGCACCCTCGACCTGAGGTCGATCGCCACCGACTCCGCCGTGGAGGCCGAGGAGCTCGGCCTGCTCGCCGTGGCCAAATCCATGCTCGACTGGCACGCCCGCCACGGCTTCTGCGCCAATTGCGGCACCGCCACCGTCTCGAAGGCCGGCGGTTTCCGCCGGGAATGCCCGAGCTGCAGCGCCCACCATTTCCCCCGGGTCGACCCGGTGGTGATCATGCTGGTGCGCCGGGGCGACACCTGCCTGCTCGGCCGGGGCCCGCATTTCCGGCCGCACATGTATTCCTGCCTCGCGGGCTTCCTGGAGCCCGGCGAGACGATCGAGGACGCGGTGCGCCGCGAGGTGTTCGAGGAGACGCAGATCCGCGTCGGCGCCGTCACCTACCGGACGTCGCAGCCCTGGCCGTTCCCGTCGTCGCTGATGATGGGCTGCGCCGCCGAGGCGCTCGACGAGGTTATCGTGACCGATCCCAGCGAGCTGGAGGATGCGCGCTGGTTCAGCCGGGCCGACGTCGCGGCCATGCTGGCGGGAACGCATCCCGAGGGGATCCTGGCGCCGCCGCCCATGGCGATCGCCAACTACCTGATGCGCGCCTTCGTGGCCGGCGAGACCTGAGCCGAGTTCGGTCGATGATTTCGGCGTTGCCGTCCCTGCGAGCGGCGCGAAGCAATCCAGGCGGCGCTACGCTGACCGATGTCGCGCTCCTCTGGGTCACGTCGCTCCGCTCGTGAAGACGGCGCGGACGGCCTTCGGCGAGAACAGACTCAGACCGCGACGCGGGCCTGCTCCGCCTGGGCCGGGAGCGCGCCCCGCATCTCGGAGAAGGCTTCGCCCACCATCAGCAGGGCCGGCCCGTCGAGCCCCGCCGCCTCGACCCGGTCGGCGAGATCGATAGCCGTGCCGCGCAGCGCCGTCTGGTTCGGGCGCGTCGCGTTGAAGACGAGGAGCGCCGGCGTCGTGGGCGCCAGCCCCTCCTCCACGGCGCGCGCCAGCAAGGCCCGCAGGGTCCGCTTCGGCATGTAGACGACCGTGGTGACGCTCGGATCGGCGAGCGCGCCCCAGTTCAGGTCGTCCGGCAGCGCCCCGCGGCGGTCGTGGCCGGTGACGAACTGGAGCCGGCGCGCGGCGTCGCGATGGGTCAGGGACAGGCCGAGGGACGCCGCCGCGCCCTGCGCGGCCGAGACGCCCGGCACCACGGTCAC
>NZ_JBKFBI010000227.1:0-5468 GCF_053346095.1 Methylobacterium sp. A52T
GCGCGTGCGGGAGCAGCGGCGGGACGGCGCCGGCGCGGCACAGCCCGCAGAGGGCGCAGGACCCCGGCGCCGGCGCGCCCGGGCCGACGGCCGCGTCACCGGCCTGATCCGGCGCGTGCCCGCACAGGATCTGGCCGGGCAGCGCGCCCCGATCCGCCTGCGCCATCCGGAGCGCGACGGCCGGCGCGAGCGCCTGGATCCAGAGCGCGAGCGCGATCAGCACCGCGCCCGGGAGGCCCGGGCGCCCGCGTCTCAGGCGCGGAGACGTGTGTACGGGCACGGCGCCCGCCCGCACCGGCTCAGCGCGCCGACCGTCTTCGGAGCCGGCCCGCGGCGAGGTCGAGGCCGACCATGGCGGCGATGGCGAGCCCGGTCAGCGGGAAGAGCGCCCCGAGCCCGAGGATGATCGCGGTCACGGTCGCGGCCACCCGCCGATCCGCGGGCCAGGGCGGCACGCCGAGGCCGCCGGCCGGGCGCCGCTTCCACCACATCGTCCCGGCGGTGACGGCGAGCAGGCATGTGGCGAGACAGAAGCCCAGCATCGCCAGCTGGTTCGCGCGGCCCCAGTGCTCGCCCTTGTGGACGCCGATCCCGTACTGGATCGCCCGGCCGACCGGTCCGAGATCCTGGAAATGGACGTCCACCAGCGGACGGCCGGAATACTGGTCGAGGCTGATGACCCGCTGCCGCGTGACGTCGCGCGGGTAGATCGCGGCGGCGTAGACACCCTCCGCGCCGACGGGCAGTGCCAGCTCGAAGCCGGGGGGCATCCCCAGATGTCGAAGGATCGCCACGGCGTCGTCGATCCCGACGCTCGCGGCCGCGGCCGGGGCGGAGCGCGGCACCGGCGCGTCCTGCAGCGTCCACCCGGCCTCCTCCAGCCGGTCGCGCAGCGGCACCGTCGAGACCGGCCGATTCGCCCAGAGCGCGGCCGGTTGCCCGAGGCCGGCGGCGTTCGACCACGCGCGCAGTTCCTGCCCCCACCAGATCGACCAGGGAAGGCCCGTGAGTGCCAGGAAGAGCAGCCCGCCGCCGGCTGCGAACCCGGTGACGGCGTGAAGGTCGCGCCACCACACGCGCCGGCGCGGGCCGCCGCGCACCGTGACGACGCCGCCCGCGCGGCCGCGGGGCCACCAGAGATACGCGCCGGTCAACACCAGGACGATCGCGAAACCCGCGACGATCTCGATGACGGCGTTCGCGAGGGGCCCGACCAGGGCGAGGCTGTGCAGTCCGCGGACCACCGCCATGAGCTCGCGGTCCCGGTCGACGCGGTCGAGCACGTCGCCAGTATAGGGGTTCAGGTAGACGTGGATCCGGCGGTCGCCGGACGCGAGCGTCACCCGCGCCGCGGCGTCCGGCGCGGCCGGGTCGAAGTAGGTGACGGGCGCGCCGTCGGGCACGGCCTGCAGCGCGTTGAAGATCAGCCGGTCCGGGCCGATCGGCGCCGTCGCCTGCGGCGCGACCCGGGTCCGGTACGCGAATAGGCTGCCGTTGATCTCGTCCTTGAACAGGTAGAGCGCGCCGGTGGCCGAGAGGCTGATCAGGAAGGGCAGGCAGAGCAGGCCGGCATAGAAGTGCCACCGCCAGACGGCCCGATAGACGGCGTCGCGGGACAGTCGCCGCGTTGCGTCCGCCCCGTACGCGGGGGCGTCGCCGTGGAGAACAATCGACATGATGGGAGGTCCGGGCCTGAACGATCGGGAGCTGGATCGTCAGGTCTTGGGTGGACCTCGCGCGGTGCCGGTCGAGGCCGGCGGGCCGGTCGTCGGGATCTCGGATTCGGGGCGCCACGCGCGGCGCGTCGCGGCGGCGACGGGCCAGCCGGTCGCCGTCGGGTCGACGGTCGGCAGGACCAGCGCGCCGGCCTGCACGAGCGTGCAGCACGGATGCGCGTGCATCGCCGGGCCGGCGGGGTCGCCCGAGGCGTGACCGGCGCAGATCACCGCGTCCGGATCGACCCAGGCCTGGGCCGGAGTGGCGAAGCCGAGGAAGGCTTGGAGCAGCAGCGCGTAGAGCGCGACCAAGCCGATGATCGCGCGCCCTCGAACCGTGAGAGGCTGGCACCGGCGCATGGACCGATCTAGGCGGCCGCGCCGCGGCGCGTCAACGGCCGATGGCTCTTCTGTCCGTGCCAGACCCACTCCTCGCTGAGGATCAGAGGAGGATGCGCCGGGCTTCCGGCAAGAAAAAACCCGCCGGATCTGAGATCGGGCGGGCCGGCGCGGTGGCTGGGGGACCTGGATTCGAACCAGGACTAGAGGAGTCAGAGTCCACCGTTCTACCGTTAAACTATCCCCCAATCAGCCGTGAGCCCTGCGCATCCGGTGTCGAAGATGGCGGGGCAGAGCCCGCAGCGCATCGAGCGGCTCCGGGCGTGGGCGGTGAGATAGGCGGAATGGTTCGGGAGGTCAACCGGTTGTTCTGCTGTTGACGCCACCTCAGCCGCGGCCGTAACCGTGAGGTCGCGGATGCTGCCAGGAAGGGTGGCCGAGTGGTTTAAGGCAGCGGTCTTGAAAACCGCCGTGGGGGCAACTCCACCGTGGGTTCGAATCCCACCCCTTCCGCCAGCATTCATGGATCGTGGACAGCGCTTCCCGCCGTTTGGCGGTCCACCCCACCACCTGCCCCACCAGTTGACGGGACTTGGTGGCTCAGGGACCCCCGACCGTCTCTGGACTGCGCGAGGCCGCCGAGATCACGGATCAGGCGATCACGGCATCGTCCGGGCGGGCAGCGTCGTCACGAAGGACATACCGCCGAATATCGTCGCCGCAGGCGCGCTTTGCCGGGCTATTCGCCCGATTACGGAAGCGGATCGGACCGGCTTCAGATCGGTCTAGGATCGGAAGCGGGCCGGATGGCGATGTCCGCTTCCCTGCCTCTGCCCCCTGGAAGCAGACCGGCACAGAATCACTCCGGCCAGCCATCTCCTTCGGATACTGCGCGGACTTCATGACTGGACACGAAGCTTCGGAATGCGCCCGCTATCCGGCTACAGTTTCCGGATGGGGATCGCGCTGGGACCGACCCTGCGCCAAGCTTCTGGCGATCCTGGACCGCTTGGCCGCGTAGGCAGGAGCGACCATCGGGTAGTCGTTCGGCAGGCCCCACTTCGCCCGGTAGGTCTCCGGCGTCAAACCACAGGCGGTCAGATGCCGCTTGATCGTCTTGTACCGCTTACCATCCTCGAAGCTGATCAGTGCCTCGCGTGTGATCGACGCCCGGACCATCACCGGTGTCGCTTTCCTGTCTCCATCCGCGGTGGACGCACCGGTGGGCTGAAGGCCGGTCAGGGCGGCGGCCGCCGTCGCGATCAGCGCCGGCATCTCCGAGGCTGCGACGCGATTGTGAGACACGTAGGCCGCCACGAGGTTCGCCGTCATTGCGCTGTAATCGAGGGAGGCGTTGCTTGCGTCGGCCGCATCATTATTCATTTCTCTGTCTACTCCCGCACATTTTGGTCGAGAATTTCCTATACGTCTTGGTAAGACGCGGCGCATATGAAATCTAATCCACATTAATGTAATGTATTCATAATGACTACTTTAAGTAATGGCATTGTCGTTAAGCTGGCTATCGGTGGTTGATATCCCGGGCGATACAGGGCTCCGAGGCACTCGGAATCGCGTGCTCAGGACGATGCGCTTATCGTTATTCAACGCAGGGTGACGTCGAGCGCATGACACGATTCACAGCAGGCCGCGTCTTGCAGGCGGCTCGACTCGTCACGAGGCGATCAGGGTCGCCCATCGCGGTTCCGCCCTGACAAGTCTGCATCCCTTCCCGACGCCCGCGGCCGGTCGCATAACAGCGATTCAGCGCCGGATTCTGGCTGCTCGGAACAGTGCCCTGTCAGCTTGACTATGCTCACGGCCAATCGCGGCCCAACCCGGACGGCCGGAACGGAGCTGACGCTTCCTGAAAACGGCCTTCCACAGATCGTCGGACTACATCGATCGAATGCGGTCTCACGTCCCGGAACGCGATTGCCGCGGGCCATATCTTCCTAGATGGCGATAGACAGCTTCTGCGCCTCGGGTGCCGGCTCCTCCCGGGGGATATTCCGGTAGCCGGGATGAAGCTGCAAGTTTCTGGCGATCGCCGATCGCTTGGCCGCGATCGCGTCACGCCTCGGACCGTTGATGGGTGAGATGCGTCCGCTGCCATGAGGCTCACGAGGGCGTTGGCCGTGTTCCCGCTTACTTCGACGCTGGATGCCAAGGATTCGACACGCGGTGCGGCCATGAGGCGACGGTCGCCGCGATCAGATTTGCTACACCCGCGATGATGCCGAGGCGGCCAGCCATCGGGCGTGACCTGCCTCGCGAATGCATTCTCAATACCGATATTCGCCATTAAGCATCGCTTGAATGCATCGGAACATATGCAAATATCGATATTCCAGTATGCACTCCTAATCTGATCCAGACTCTTAGTATCGAATATGATATCTGAGACGACCGATGCATTATCTGCATAATCAATGCGCTTTAACCATATTTTAAGTAATGCACATTACGTTGTGCCACTTGAAAGATGATAAAGTGGTACTCCTATGCTGCGAAACTCCAGTATCCTGATCAAGGCGTCCGTTCCGCTGCTGATCATGGCCGCGGTCGCCGCCGGCCTGGTTCACTACGCCATCGGAGAACTCAATCTGCTCGCAGGGCAAATGCGCGAGATCGTCGACACGCAGGCGGTCCGCCTCGAGCGGATCTTGGCTGTCCAGGTCAACACCAACGATGCAGCGATCCAGGCGCGCAATCTCATCCTCGAGACTCGCGAGCAGGAGATGGCCGGCTACAAAGTGCGCTACGATGCGGCTGTGAAGACGTCACTCGATGCTGTGAACACCTTGATCGCGATGGCGGACACGCCCGATCGAAAGTCCACGAACGAAACTCTTCAGAGTATTATCAAGGAGTTCTACTCGGCTCTGGACAAGTCCAACGGGCTTGGCCTCAAGAATGACAATGAAGCTGCTGCTAAGGTCCTCCTGACCGACGCTTCTGCCGCGCGCACCAAGATGCGGGATTTTGTGCAAGGTCGCGTCACGCGGCTGAACGCCGAGCTGCGCCAAGCCCGCGACGACTCCGAGCAGGCCGTCACCACGGCTAAAACCGTGCTGATCGGCGCCTCCGTGGCTGGCCTCGTCAGCGCCGTCGCGCTCTCCGCGCTGATCGTGATCTTCGGCATCACCCGGCCGCTGGGCAGCCTCGTCGCTGTTCTGCAGCGGATGGCCAAGGGTGCGGTCGACGCCGAGATCCGCGAGGCCACGCGCGGCGACGAGATCGGCGCCGTCGGCCAGGCGGTGGAGAGCATCAAGACCATGGTCGCCCGCAAGGCCGCCGAGGAGGCCGAGGTCCGGCGCCGCGCCGACGCGGCCGCCGCCGCCGAGCGCAAGCGCACCATGGTCGAGCTCGCCGACGGCTTCGAGCGCGCCGTCGGCGGGAGCGGGGGGCGGG
>NZ_JBKFBI010000228.1:0-5390 GCF_053346095.1 Methylobacterium sp. A52T
CCGCCGACATGCGCCGCCTCGCCGAGGGCTGGGCCCGGATCGCCGGGGCCGGCGGGGCGGCGAGCCCGGATGCCGGTCCGGCCGCCGCCGGGCCGCTCCTGGCGCTCGCCTACCCCGACCGGGTGGCCCGGGCGCGCGGCCGCGAGGGCGAGTTCGTGATGGCCAGCGGCCGCGCCGGGCGCCTCGACCCGGCGAGCCCGCTCGCCCGCGAGCCCCATCTGGTGGTCGCCGACCTCGCCGGATCGGCCGGGAACGCCCGGATCCTGGCCGCGGCGGCGATCGGCACCGAGGCGATCGAGCGCCTCTTCGCTGAGCGCATCGAGTCGCGCACCGAGATCGCCTTCGATCCGCAGGCGGCCTCCCTGCGGGCGCGGGCGGTCCGGCGGCTCGGCGCGGTCAGTCTCGGGTCGCGGCCGCTGCCGGTGCCGCCCGACACGGACAGCGCCGCGATCCTGGCGCGCGGCATCGCCGATCTCGGGATCGACCGCCTGCCGTGGACGCCGGCCCTGGCGCAGTGGCGGGCCCGGGTGACATTCTTGCACGCCGCCGACGGCGCGGCCTGGCCCGACCTGTCGGACGACGCGCTGGCCCGCACGGCGGAGACGTGGCTGGCGCCCGCCCTGGTGGGGCGCGCCGCCCTGGCGTCGGTCACGGCGAGCGACCTCGCGGACGCCCTCCAGGCCCTGCTGCCCTGGGACCTGCGCGCCCGGCTCGACGCGGAGGCACCGACCCATGTCGAGGTGCCGACCGGCTCGCGCATCCCGGTCGATTACACGGCCGAGGAGCCGGCGCTGGCGGTCCGGGTCCAGGAGCTGTTCGGCCTCGACCGGCATCCCAGGGCTGGCGGGCGCCCGCTGGTCCTGCACCTGCTGTCGCCGGCGCAGCGGCCGATCCAGATCACCCGGGACCTGCCGGGCTTCTGGCGCGGATCCTGGGCGGCCGTGCGGTCCGAGATGCGGGGGCGTTACCCGCGCCATCCCTGGCCGGAGGACCCGCTCAGCGAGGCCCCGACCCGCCGGGCCAAGCCCCGGGGAACCTGACAGCCGCCCTCCGAGACCCCGACACGAACGGACCCGACGCGATGACGACCGACACGGATGCCCACGATCCCGCCGCGCACGACCCCGCCACCCACGACCCCGTCGCCGAAGGCTGGACGCTGGTGGAGGACAAGGGCTTCATCGCCCATGTCGGGCCGCTGCACGTCCGCGGCGCGGACGGCGCCTACGCGTTCCGGGCCGATCAGAAGCACGCCAACCTGATCGGCGTGGTCCACGGCGGCATGCTGATGAGCTTCGCCGACCGCGCCCTCGGCGAGACCGCGATGCGCGCCGCCGGGGGTGCCAACTGCGTGACCATCCAGCTGGAGATGAAGTTCATCGATGTCGGCCGCCTCGGCGACTGGATCGAGATCCGGCCGCAGGTGGTCAAGCGCACGGGCTCCCTGGTGTTCATGCGCGGCGACGTCCGCGACGGCACCCGTCTCCTCGCCTCGGCGGACGGCGTCTGGAAGATCCTGCGGCGGCGTCCCGATTGACCCGCGCAGGACGCCGGTCCTAACCTGCCCGCGCGCATCGCGGCGCCCTGGCCGGATGCGCGGGGGAGGATCGCATGCGACCGTCGCGGACCGACGCATCCGGGATCGCGGGTGAACGCGGGTCAATTCCGCGATCCCGGCGCACGATCCTCGCGGGCCTGGGGGCCCTGGCCGTCACTGCCGGCGACGCGGCGGCCCGACCGGAACCGCCCAGCACAGTGACGAGCCCGCCGCGCGACTTCCGGCCCGGCGCCGCCCCGACCACCTACTTCACCGATCCGGACATCGTCACGGTCGACCCGGCGTTCGAGCCCTTCATCGTGCCGAACAGCGCCATCCGCCGGCTCTGGACCGGCGCCCTCTGGGCGGAGGGACCGGCCTGGAATTCCGTCGGCCGCTACCTCGTCTGGAGCGACATCCCGAACAACCGGCAGCTGCGCTGGCTGGAGGAGGACGGACACGTCTCCACCTTCCGGATGCCGAGCAACAACTCGAACGGCAACAGCTTCGATCGCCAGGGGCGGCAGCTGACCTGCGAGCACGCCACCGGGCGGGTCGTCCGCTACGAGCTCGACGGCTCGGCGACGGTCCTGGCCGATTCGTTCGAGGGCAAGCCGCTCAACTCGCCCAACGACGTCGTCCAGCACCCGGACGGCGCGTACTGGTTCTCCGATCCGCCCTACGGCGCGCTGCTCTACGAGGGCCTGCCCGACGCGGCCGGCGGCCCGAGCAACCGGCAGGGCCATCTCGATCCGCGGCTCGGCCAGCCCGCCGGGACCGTCCCGCGGCGACGCGTGCTCCCGAACGCGGTCTACCGCATCGACCCGTCCGGCCGGGTCGACCGGGTGCTCACCGACGACGAGGTGCCCGACCCCAACGGCCTGTGCTTCTCGCCCGATCACCGGACGCTCTACGTCTGCTCCACCGGCAAGGGTCCCGGGGATACCGGACCCGGCGGCAAGGGCGAGATCTACGCCTTCGACGTCGGGACCGGGGCGGCGCTGTCGAACAAGCGGCTGTTCTCGGACTGCGTCGTGGACGGGGTGAAATGCGGTCCCGACGGGCTGCGGGCCGACGTCGACGGCAATCTCTGGGTGTCGAGCAATGCCGGCCGGGCCGTGGGCTACAACGGCGTCACCGTCTGGACGCCCCAGGGCAAGCTCATCGGGCGGATCCGCCTGCCGGAAGTGTGCGGGAATCTCACCTTCGGCGGTCCCAAGCGCAACCGCCTGTTCATGGCGGCGAGCCAGTCGCTCTACGCCCTGACGGTGAATACCCAGGGCGCCGGGCCGGCCTAGGATCGCGCACTCGCGATCCGGGACGGAACCGGCGCCGATCCTCCTCTCGGCCATGGCTGACCGGGCATCGCGACGCTATCTGTCACGGTCATGAGCGAGGATCCCGCCCCCGACCCGACCTTGAGCCGCCTCAGCGCGGCCCTCGGGGATCTGCCGAAGCGCGGGCTGCCGCCGGTCGAGCGGTGGGACCCGCCCTATTGCGGCGCCATCGACATCCGCATCGCCGCGGACGGGACGTGGTTCCACAACGGCTCGCCGATCCGACGGGACAAGCTGGTCAAGCTCTTCGCCACCATCCTGCGGCGCGAGCCTGACGGCCGGACCGTCCTGGTCACGCCGGTGGAGAGCGTGGGCATCACCGTGGACGACGCGGCCTTCGTGGCCGTCGAGATGGCGGTGGACGGGAGTGGGGCGGACCGGCGGGTCTCGTTCCGGACCAACGTCGACGACCTGGTGAGCGTCGATGCCGAGCACGCCCTCCGCTTCGAGGAGGCGCCGGACGGGGCGCTGAAGCCCTACCTCCATGTCCGCCGCGGGCTGTGGGCGCTCGTGACCCGGGCGCTGACCTACGACCTCGTGGACCTCGCCGAGGAGCGTCTGGTCGACGGGAAGCCCTGGCTCGGCCTGTGGGCCGGCGGCGCCTTCCACACGATCGCGCCGGTCGCCGCCGCGTGAGCGACCCGCTCGCCGACTTCCTCGCCCGCGCCGCCGCCGGCCTGTCGCCGGACCCGCCCGGACCGGACGATCCGACCTCCAATCCCCGGGGCGACCACAGCCTCGATCCGGACGGGACGGCCGTCATCCCGCCGCCGCCGCACCGCCGGGCCGCCGTCCTCGTGCCGGTCGTGCCGCGCGCGGACGGTCCGACCCTGATCCTGACGATGCGGGCCGCCAACCTGCGCGACCATTCCGGGCAGGTGGCGCTGCCGGGGGGCAAGATCGATCCCTCCGATCCCGGGCCCGCGGACGCGGCCCTGCGGGAGGCCTTCGAGGAGATCGGGCTGCCGCTCGAGGCGGTGCGGCTGCTCGGCTATCTCGACCCGTACCTCTCGGGCACCGGCTTCCTCGTGACGCCGGTCATCGGCCTGGTCGATCCCGGCGCGGTGCTGACGCCGAACCCGGACGAGGTGGCCGACGTCTTCGAGGTGCCGCTCCCGTTCCTCATGGACCCCGAGCGCTACCGCCTGCGCTCCCGCGCGTGGCAGGGCCGCGAGCGCTGGTTCTACGCCCTGACCTTCGGCGAGCGGCTGATCTGGGGCGTCACCGCCGGGATCCTGAACAATCTGCGGGAACGGCTCTACCCGGAGGCGGAGCCGGGCGACGCCGACCGCGCGGCGCGTTAGGCTGACGATATGCTCCGCCGCGTCCTCGAAGAGTTCGGCCTCTTCCTCGTCCCTTTCGCGCTGTTCCTCGTCTACCTGCTGCTGTCCGGCCGCAATCCCCTGCGCCGGGTGCACTGGGACGCGCACCTGTTCCGCCTCGTCCTGGCCGGGCTGGCGGTGGTGATCGGCACCCTCGTCTACGAGGGCCTCTTCTCCGAGCGGCGCTCCGGGGGCTACGTGCCGACCCACATGGAGAACGGCCGCCTCGTACCCGGCGGCTTCCGGTGAGCCGCGCCCTCGATCCGGCGGGGCTGGCGGCCCTGCTCGAACGCCCGGGCGTCCGCCGCGTCCTCGCGGCCCTGGACGCGCCGGGCGCGGAGACGCGCCTGATCGGCGGCTGCGTCCGCGACGCGCTCCTCGGCGCGCCGACCGCCGACATCGACATGGCGACGACGCACCCGCCCGAGGCGGTGATGCGGGCGGCGCAGCGGGCGCCCGGCCTCAAGGCGGTGCCGACCGGCATCGAGCACGGCACGATCACGCTGGTGACCGAGGACGGGCCGATCGAGGTCACGACCCTGCGCGAGGACGTCGAGACCGACGGGCGCCACGCCGTCGTCCGCTTCGGCAGCGACTTCCTGCGCGACGCCGAGCGCCGCGACTTCACCGTCAACGCGCTCTCCCTCGGCGCCGACGGAACCCTGCACGACCCGGTGGGCGGCCGGCCCGACCTCGCGGCCGGGCGGGTGCGCTTCATCGGCGACCCGGCGACCCGGATCCGCGAGGACGCGCTGCGGATCCTGCGCTTCTTCCGCTTCCATGCGCGGTTCGGCGCCGGCGCGCCCGACGCCGCAGCCCTGGCCGCCTGCGTGGCCGCGCGGGACAGCCTGGACCGGCTCTCCCGCGAGCGCGTGCGCGCGGAGTTCCTGAAGCTCCTCGCCGCCCCCGGCGGCCCGGCCATGGTGACGACGCTGAGCGCGACCGGGCTGCTGCCGCGGATCACCGGCGGCGTCGGGGAACTCGGGCGGCTGGAACGGGCCGCCGCCGCGGGCCTGCCCCCGGTGACCCGCCTCGCGGCCCTCGCGGTCGGCGCGCGGCACGACGCCGACCGGCTGCGCGAGCGGTTGCGCCTGTCGAAGAGCGAGCACGGGCAGCTGCTCGGCTACGCCGCGGCGCTGGCCGATCTCCACGGATGCGCGGTGCTGGACGCGGTCGCGGCGCGGGCCCTGGCGG
>NZ_JBKFBI010000229.1:0-5347 GCF_053346095.1 Methylobacterium sp. A52T
GCGGCTGGGACCAGTACGGCGGCCGCCGCGACGCCGGCCCGGGCGGGCCGGCGGACCCGTCCCTGCCGCCCGGCGACTTCTCGGACCTCTCCGGCATGCTCGACGGCCCCGGCGACGCCCCGCCGCCGAGCCGCGCCGCCCCGGACGGGCAGGGGGATCTCGGCGGCCTCGACGGGCTGGTCGACCGGTTCCGCCAGGGCGGCCTCGGCGACGTGATGGAGTCCTGGATCGGCCACGGCACCAACCGCCCCGTGGCCCCGGACCAGCTCGCCCGGGCGCTCGGCCCCGACACGGTGGACACCCTCCAGCAGCAGACCGGGATGGACCGCGAGACACTGCTGTCGCAGCTCGCCCAGGCCCTGCCGGAGGTGGTGCACGCGCTCACCCCGCAGGGGCGGGTGCCGGGAGCGGATGAGCGGCGGGGGTGGTAGGGCTGATTTTCACCCCTGCTCAAGACGCCTGCGCAACGCCTGTATAATACCATCGAAATGCTCTTTATTGTTTTCTACATAAATCGAAATACATGCCTTTCTCACTGTGAGCTCCGAAATAAAGCCCATTTCCTGACCTATCTTGGAAAAATATAGATGGACGTCGGAAGTTGATATATCAATTTTTTCAAATATCTTTACAATCTTGTCTTGTGAAACTTGTGGGCACAGACATCTCTGCTGAAGAACCGATGCCAAGCTCTCAACATTTTCATTAATATAATTGAATACTGACAGTTCTGGGGTTGATCCCGGGAGAACATAGGTTGAATTTGTCTCGTCCTGAAATTCTGCCTGATCGCCGTCCACCACAGCAATTGCTTTTATTTTGACCGTTGGATTTTTATTGTGATGCTGCATTACTTCAATCAAAAATGGATAACCTCCGGCCTTGTGGACTTCAGCGGCATCCAATAGCCTGGAATCAATTTGCCTTAGCGCTTCTTCAAGCAAATCTTTGGCAAAATCGTCTTCAACAAAGACCGCAATTTGCTTTTCTACGAGTCCTTTGATCGCTCTCAAGCTGTCGATCGACAGTTTTCCTTGATATGCCTGACCATCAATACATGCCCATATTGCATTGGGTGGCAGCTTCTTGAGAGCATACTCCGAATGCGTGGTGAATATAATCTGGCTTTTCTTCCTTTTAGCGACGTCAATCAGATATTCTGTCATTTTTTCAGTTGCAACTGGGTGCAACCCATTCTCAATCTCTTCGATCAGGATCAAGGCCTGATCGGGAGCTTGCTCAATGCTAGAAATCATTTCGATTACTGACGCCTCACCAGCACCAAAATGAAATTGAGAGTAATCGTTCTCATTCTGCATGCCAAGCATAAGATATACGTTATCTTCTTTCTTTAGTTTCGCTACACTATACCCCTTAAGATTCTTACCAAGAACAGCTCCGGCCCTTCTTCTGATATCAGAGCTTAGTTCTTCAATAACGGCGCCTTCTTCTTTGTAGATGCCGATGAATCGCTTGTATCTTGGTTGCTCGCTCGCAGGAACAGTTCTCTGGATAGGAACCACGACGACATCTCTATCAATTAAATATTCACGTCGCCATTTTGCCGAAACGAATCTAGCGTTCCGAGCAATAGTTCCCGATTTATCTACGCTTCTGTCGATCAACTCGTACTCAATCCGCCAATCGGCCATTGAGTTATCACTAACATTTGATTTAGGAAAAAAATCACCCGGCTTGACGGCCTTATAAGCCAGAGCAGCCGCACCTAGAATGGTAGATTTACCGCCGCCATTAGTGCCAATTATCGCAGTAACAGGGAAATCGAGCGTTATCTTTTGGCCCTTGAAGGCCCGAACATTTGCAAGCTTTATCTCCATGAGATAATGTGCAAACGAGCGCTTTTTTACTTTTTCTGTCAAAGCTGCAATATCGGAAGGACGAATGTCCATACTAGCGCCCTAAAAGAAACCTCGCTCTGTTAACTTGAGCGAGATTTCTGACGCTGTGTCAACCCTAGATAGCAACTCCAAGTGAGTCTCAAACCCGCCGCATCACCAGCGACGCGTTCGTCCCGCCGAACCCGAAGGAGTTCGACAGCACCACGTCCACCTGCTTGCGCTTCGCCTCGAACGGCACGAGGTCGATCTTGGTCTGGACGGAGGGGTTGTCGAGGTTGAGCGTCGGCGGGATGACGTTGTCCCGCAGGACGAGGATGGAGAAGATCGCCTCGACCGAGCCGGCGGCGCCCAGCAGGTGGCCGACCGAGCTCTTGGTGGACGACATGGTGGCGTTCGCGGCGGCGTCGCCCAGGAGGCGCTCCACGGCCTTCAGCTCCAGCTCGTCGCCCATGGGCGTCGAGGTGCCGTGGGCGTTGATGTAGCCGATCTCGGACGGCGCGATCCCGGCGCGCTTCACCGCGGCGGTCATGCAGCGGAAGGCGCCGTCGCCGTCCGGGGACGGGGAGGTGATGTGGTAGGCGTCGCCCGAGAGGCCGTAGCCCACCACCTCGGCGTAGATCTTCGCGCCGCGGGCCTTGGCGTGCTCGTACTCCTCGAGCACCACGATGCCGGCGCCCTCGCCCATGAGGAAGCCGTCGCGGTCGCGGTCGTAGGGGCGCGAGGCCTTCTCGGGCGTGTCGTTGAAGCCCGTGGTCAGCGCCCGGCAGGCGGAGAAGCCCGCGATCGACAGGCGGTTCACCGGCGACTCGGCGCCGCCCGCCACCATCACGTCGGCGTCGCCCAGCGCGATCAGGCGGCTCGCGTCGCCGATGGCGTGGGCGCCCGTGGAGCAAGCCGTCACCACGGCGTTGTTGGGGCCCTTGAGGCCGTAGGCGATCGAGACCTGGCCGGAGGCGAGGTTGATGATCCGGCCCGGGATGAAGAACGGCGAGATCCGGCGCGGGCCCTTCTCGTGCAGGGTCACGGCGGCGTCGTAGATGCCGCCGATGCCGCCGATGCCGGAGCCGATCAGCACGCCGGTGGCGCACTGGTCCTCGTGGCTCTTCGGCGCCCAGCCGGCATCCTTCAGCGCCTCGTCGGCCGCCGCCATCGCGTAGACGATGAACGGGTCGACCTTGCGCTGCTCCTTCACCTCCATCACGAGGTCGGGGTTGAAGGTGCCGTCGGTGCCGTCGCCGAAGGGGACCTGCGCGGCGATCCGGCAGGGCAGGTCGGCGGATTCGAAGCCGCGGATCGGGCCGGCGCCGCTGTCGCCCGCGATCAGCCGGCTCCAGGTGTGCTCCACCCCGCTGCCCAGCGGCGTGACCATCCCCAGACCCGTGACCACCACCCGCCGCATGTGCCCTGTCCCGTCTTGAGGCGCCGCCCCGCCGGCACCGCCGCGGTCGCGCATCGTCCTAACTCGCTCGGAGGCAGAATCGGTCCCTGCGGGACCCGTCACCACGCCGAGCCTTGAAACGCATAACGGCGCGGGGGCTGTTTCGCCTCACCCGCGCCGCGGTTAACCCGGTCCCCGGCGCCTTTAGGCGGCGGAGTTCTTCTCCAGGAACTTCACGGCGTCGCCGACCGTCTGGATCGTCTCGGCAGCGTCGTCCGGGATCTCGACGTTGAATTCCTCCTCGAAGGCCATGACCAGCTCGACGGTGTCGAGGCTGTCGGCACCGAGGTCGTCGATGAAGTTGGCGCTCTCGACCACCTTCTCGGGCTCCACGCCCAGGTGCTCGACGACGATCTTCTTCACGCGCTCAGCGATATCGCTCATCGGTCTTCCGTCCTCGTCCTTCTGGTCTGTCAGTCTTCTCGGGGTGGTGCCGTGGCCGCGTCGCGCCCCTGCGGGCTTGTTGTGACGGGCCGGTGTCCGATCGCGCGTGCTTCTGAGGTGAACCGGCGCGTGAGCCGGGACGCCCCCGCCGGAGGGCCTTGGACTGAAAACCCGCTGAACCGTCAACCCCCTGTACGGCTGCGGGGCGTGGTAGCACAGGGTTCCAGCCCTGGCGAGGGCCCGTTCAGAAAGCCTTCATGGGTGTGGCACTTGCGTGTCGGCGGGGGTGATTCGCGCGCCGTTCCCGCCGGCCGGGAACCGGTATACGCGCCCTAGTACATGGCCATCCCGCCATTCACGTGCAGCGTGTGGCCGGTGACGTAGCCCGCCTCCGCGGAGGCGAGGTAGAGGCAGGCCGCCGCGACCTCCGACCCCTCGCCGAGCCGCCCGGCGGGCACGCGGGCGAGGATGCCCTCGCGCTGCTTCTCGTTGAGGGCGTCGGTCATGGGCGAGCTGATGAAGCCCGGCGCGATGCAGTTGACGGTGATTCCCCGCGAGGCGACCTCGGCGGCGAGCGCCTTGGTCATGCCCACGAGCCCCGCCTTGGCGGCGGCGTAGTTGCCCTGGCCGGGATTGCCGGTGCTCCCGACCACCGAGCCGATGTTGACGATCCGCCCGGAGCGGCGGCGCATCATGCCCTTCACGGCGGCCCGCGACAGGCGGAAGGCGGCGGTGAGGTTGACGGCGATCACCTGCTCCCACTCCTCGTCCTTCATCCGCATGAAGAGGTTGTCGCGGGTGATGCCGGCATTGTTCACGAGGATGTCGAGCGGGCCGATCGCGGCCTCGGCGGCCGGGACGAGGCCCTCGACCGAGTCCCTGTCGGACAGGTCGGCCGCGACGGGGCTGGCGCGCTCGCCGAGCTCGGCGGCGAGCGCCTCCAGGGCCGCGGGCCGCGTGCCCGAGAGCGCCACGGTGGCGCCCTGCGCGTGCAGGGCCCGGGCAATCGCCTGGCCGAGGCCGCCGGTCGCGCCGGTGACGAGGGCCTTGCGGCCGGTGAGATCGAACATGCGGGACTCCGTCGGATCAGAGAGCGCGGATCAGAGAGCGCGGATCAGAGCGCGCGGGTCAGAGCGCGAAGGCGGCGACGTCGGCGGGGGTGCCGATTGCGGCGGCGCTCGCCTGGGGGGCGACGCGCTTGACGAGGCCGGTCAGCACCTTGCCGGCGCCGAGCTCGTAGAACCGGTCGACGCCGGAGGCCGCCATGGCGGCGACGCTCTCGCGCCAGCGGACGGTGCCGGTGACCTGCTCGACCAGGGCCGCGCGGATCGCCTCCGGATCGGCGACCGGGGCGGCCGCGACGTTGGCGTAGAGGGTGACGCGCGGGGCCGCCAGCGCGACCTCGGCGAGCGCCCGGGCCATGGCCTCGGCGGCCGGGGCCATCAGGCGGCAGTGGAACGGCGCCGAGACGTTGAGCATCACGGCGCGCTTGATCCCGCGGCCGGTTGCGATGCCGACGGCGCGCCCCACGGCCGCGCGGTCGCCGGAGAGCCCCACCTGGCCGCCGCCGTTGTCGTTGGCGACGTCGCAGACCGCACCGTCGCCGGCCTCGTCGGCCGCCGCTTCGGCGACGGACCGGGCGGCCTCGAGATCGGTGCCGATCAGC
>NZ_JBKFBI010000023.1:0-54702 GCF_053346095.1 Methylobacterium sp. A52T
GGCGGCGGTCTGCGGGGCCGCCGGCGCCGGCGAGGCCGCCATGGCGGTCTGGCCGGGCGGCTCGGCCGGGGCAGTGAGCGGGTCGGGCTCGTCGAGCATCACGACGCGGCGCGCGGCGCGCGGCGCGGCGGACCCCGCCGCGGACGGGCTCGCTTCCGGCGGGGACGGGCGGAACGGCAGGTCCTCGGTGAGGTAGGCGGCGCTGTAGGCGAACAGGCCCACCCAGCCGAGGATGAGGAGGGTCGGCAAGGCGAAGCGACGCCAGGACCCGGAACGCGCCCCGTCGCCCGGTTCCGCCAGAACGACCGCCCCCATGATCCGCCCCCCTCTCGTCCGCTCAGCGGCCGAAGATGCCCTTCAGGAACTGCGCCGTGCGGTTGCGCTTGCGCTTGCGCTCCAGCTCCGACGCGTCCCTGAGCCACGCCACCTGGACCACGCGCCGCTCGCCCTCGAAGGGCTCGTGGCCGTGCCAGGAATTGTCCGCCCGCAGGAACGCGAACATCGTGCCCATGGTCGGCGGGACCTCCACCGCAAAGGGCTCGTAGTTGCGGCCGTCGTAGAGCACCCGCAGGCGGCCGGCCGCCGGCGCGTCCCAGGCGTCGTTCATGTAGACGAGCAGGGTGAGCACCTTCGACGGGCCGTCGGTGTGAATCGAGCCGTATTTCAGCTGGCTGCGGCGCATGATGGTCGTCAGGCGCGGGCAGGAGACGAGGTCGATGCCGAACTTCTCGCCGAGGATCTTCGAGAAGGCGTCGCTCTCCAGCTCGTCGATCAGCGCCTTGAACCGGCCCTTCAGGGTGACCTCGTCGACCGTGAGGTAGCCGGGCTTGGCGATGTCCGGGAAGTCGCGCCGGATGTCGTCGATCGCGTCGGGATTCAGGACGTTGTTGCCGAGCGTGTAGGCGTAGGGCTCGTGGGAGACGGGCGCGGCGCGCACGGCGGAGATGTCGAGGATCGAGAGAGCGGACATCGCTGGGTCCCTTGGCTCCGGCGCCGGTCGGCCGGCACGCGGGGCGCCGGAGACGCGTGCCGGGGGGCCGGTCCAGCCGTCGTGCCGGGGCCGCCCGCGCAGGCGTCCACGACCACAAATCTACAGCTGCTTCCGGCGATCCCGGAATCTCCTAATCCGCCGATTGCGGCGGTCCGACGGCGAAAGCGGCCCGGTGGCGCATTCCGGTGACAGTCTCGGGCGGCCCGCTTGTGCAGGATGGCGCCAGACCCGCGGGCTTTCTTCCCGGGTGCGTACCGGAACCCGTGCCCGATGAGGCCGTTGGCCCTCGCTCTGCTGTTCGCCCACCTCGCCGCCGTCGCGGCCGGGGTCGAGGCCCGTGCGCAGTCGCGGCCGCCGCGCGGCTCGATGACGGCCCGCATGACCTGCTCCGAGGCGATGGCCCTGGTGAAGAACGAGGGTGACGTGATCATCGCCGCCGGGGCGGCGCCGGAGCGGTTCGTCAGCAATCCCGGCCAGTGCAGCGGCGCTGAGATCGCCGAGCTGCGCTTCGCTCCGACGCGCGACAACCCGCAATGCCCGATCGGCTACCATTGCCGCGAGCCCGGCTTCGAGGAGTGGAACTGGTAGCCGCTGCGCCCGCGTAAATCGCCGCACCGCCGGAACGTGACCAAAGTTTCACGCGACAGCGCGGGCCGAGTGCCACTATCTGGCCATCTGCCGGGGCCAAGGCCGCCGGCGGCGCCCCGGCCGGGCGCGCACGGATGGGGGATCGACGGTGGCAGCACTCAGGACCGGACTGGGCATCCAGGCCGTGCTCACGGCCCTGGCCGCGCTGATCCTGCTGGCGTTTCCCGGAATCCCGAGCCCGCCGCTCTACGTCTCCCTCGCCGGCTTCGCCATGGCGGGCATCCTGATCGCCTCGAACGGCATCTCGGCCTACCTGAAGGTCTTCGTCTCGGTCTACGGCGTCGGTTACCTGCTGCTCGCCGGATCGAAGACGGTCGCCGCCATGGGGCTGCTGCCGCCGGTGATCGCCGCGCTGCTCCCTCCGGCCTTCGCCGCCACCGGCGCGGTGGTCTTCGCCGCCATCGTGCTCGGCATCTCGCATCTCGAGCCGATCCGCGCGATCACCAACATCGCCGACCCGTACTTCGCCAATCGCGACAAGCCGACCAAAGAGATCGGCCTGTTCCGCTGGTTCGGCACCACCGAGGGCCGGATCGGCCGCAACCTCGTGGCGCTGTCGATCTTCGTGAACTTCGCCGACGTGGCGCTGACGCTGCGGTTCAACTTCTTCTACCGCGACATCTACAACTCGCTCCAGGAATACGACGCGAACGCGTTCTGGTACCAGCTGCTCTGGGTGTTCGTGCCGCTGGCCACGCTGAACATCGCGATCGGCATGTTCGATCTGTTCGTCGATTCCTCGCTGCTCATCCGCTGGCGGACGTGGCTGACCCACAGCCTCTACGAGCGCTGGCTCGGCAACGGCACGCATTACCGGATCCCGTTCACCGACGAGGAGGCGGACAACCCGGACCAGCGCATCCAGGCCGACGTCAACAGCTTCATCGTGCAGACCACGACGCTGTCGATCCGGCTCCTCAGCCAGGCCGCGCAGCTCGTGTCGTTCATCGTGATCCTCTGGACCCTGTCGCGCGACTTCGTCGTGCCGTTCACCGACACGGTGATCCCGGGCTTCCTGGTCTGGCTGGTGATCGCCTACGCGGTGGTCGGCACGTGGCTCACCCACCTGATCGGCCGGCCGCTCATCGGGCTGGACTTCCGGCAGGAGCAGGTCGAGGCGAATTTCCGCTTCGCGCTGGCGCGGAACCGCATCTACTCGGAGCAGATCGCCCTGCTGCGCGGCGAGCGGGCGGAGGCCTCGCGGCTCTCGACGCTGTTCCACAGCGTGATCGACAACTACGTCGGGATCATCTTCCGCCGCATCAAGCTGATCGCCTTCACGTTCAGCTACCGGCAGGCGAGCGTCATCTTCCCGATGGTGCTGGCGGCCCCGTCCTTCTTCGCCAAGAAGATCACGCTCGGCGCGCTCCAGCAGACCTCCCAGGCCTTCAGCCAGGTGCAGAGCTCGCTCTCGTTCTTCGTGGATTCGTACACGACGCTCGCGGCCTACAAGGCCAACACCATCCGTCTCGGCTCCTTCCGCCGGGCGATGACCAAGGCCGAGGCGCTGGAGTCGGCGGGCTACGGTCTCGTCCAGGGCAACGAGACCACCGGCGACGTCACCGCGCGCGATCTGGTCCTCGCCCTGCCGAACGGGAAGCCGATCGTCACCGCCGACGCGCTGACCCTGTCGCGCGGCGGCGCGACCCTGGTCACGGGCCCCTCCGGCTCCGGCAAGTCGACCCTGTTCCGGGCGATCGCGGGGATCTGGCCGTTCGGCAAGGGCCGGGTCGACGTGCCCGCCGGGCAGTCGGCCCTGCTGCTGCCGCAGCGGCCCTACATTCCGCAGGGGACCCTGCGCGGCGCCGTGGTCTACCCGAACACCACCGACCAGTTCTCGGACGCGGCGATCCGGGACGCCCTGACGGCCGCCCAGCTCGCCCACCTCGTCGACCATCTCGACGAGAGCGACACCTGGGAGCGGCGGCTGTCGGGCGGCGAGCAGCAGCGGCTCGCCATCGCCCGCGCGCTGCTGGCCAAGCCCGAATGGCTGTTCCTCGACGAGGCAACGGCCTCCCTCGATGAGCCCTCCGAGGCCGCCCTCTACCGGATGCTGCGCGAGCAGCTCCCCGGCACGACGATCGTGTCGATCGGCCACCGCTCGACGCTGGACGCCTTCCACGACCGGCGCATCGCGCTCGAGCCGGAGAGCGGTGTCTTCGTCCCGCGGGTGCAGAGGCAGCCGCTGCCGGCGGAGTGAGGGGCTGCAACAGCTCCCACCTCACTCTGCGGGGCGGGGGCCGTGCCCTCTCCGTCATCACGAGCGCAGCGAAGTGACCCAGGGCAGCGCGACATCCTGAAGGTGTGGCGCGGCCCCGGCTCGCTCCGCTCGCAAGGACGGCGGTTGCGGGGCTCAAGCCGTCCGCAACCCCGCGGCGGCCCGGGCCGCCCGCTCGATCGCCGCCGGATCCGCCGTGCCGGGCTTCACCACCCAGCTGCCGCCGACGCAGAGCACGGACGGGATCGACAGCCAGTCCGGGGCGCTCAGCTCGGTGATCCCGCCCGTCGGGCAGAACCGCACCGCGCCGAACACCGCCGCGTGCGCCTTCAGCGCCTTGATCCCGCCCGCGGCCTCCGCCGGGAAGAACTTGAACCGGTCGAGCCCGTGGTCGAGGCCGCGCATGATGTCGGCCGCCGTCGCGACGCCGGGCAGGTAGGGCACGCCGTTGGCCTTGGCGGCGTCGGTCAGCGGCTCGGTGAGGCCCGGCGAGACGATGAACTCGGCCCCCGCCGCCAGGGCCATCTCGAGATCGCGCGGGTTGAGCACCGTCCCGGCGCCCACCACCGCGCCCTCGACCCGGGTCATCTCCCGGATGACGTCGAGGGCGGCCGGGGTCCGCAGGGTGACCTCCAGGGCGGTCAGGCCGCCCTTCACCAGGGCCTCGGCGATGGGCCGCGCCTGCGCCGCGTCGTCGATCACCAGGACCGGAATGACGGGCACGGAGCGCATCAGCGCGTCGATGCTGGTCAGATCGTTCATGGTCGGCAACTCCCTCTCGGTTTCAGAGGCCGGCGGCGGCGAGCATCGCCGAGGCGCCCCGCTCCGCCGTGTCGGCCCCCTGGCGCATGAACGCGAACAGCTCCCGCCCGGTGCCCTGCGCCGGCTCCGGCGCCTCGGCCTCGGGGCGGGCCGCGAGTTCCGCCTCGTCGACCAGCACCTCCAGCAGGCCGTCGGCCGCGCTGAGGCGGACGACGTCGCCGTCGCGGATCCGCCCGATCGAGCCGCCGCCCAGCGCCTCGGGGCTCAGGTGGATGGCGGCCGGGACCTTGCCCGACGCCCCCGACATGCGCCCGTCGGTCACCAGGGCGACCCGGTGGCCGCGGTCCTGCAGCACGCCCAGCGGCGGGGTCAGCTTGTGCAGCTCGGGCATGCCGTTCGCCTTCGGGCCCTGGAACCGGACCACGACCACGACGTCGCGCTCCAGCTCCCCGGCCTTGAACGCCTTCAGCACCTCGTCCTGGTCGGAGAAGACCCGGGCCGGGGCCTCGATGGTGCGGCGGTGCTCCTCGACGGCGCTGGTCTTGAACGTCGCCCGGCCGAGATTGCCCTTCACGAGCCGCATGCCGCCGTCGGGCTGGAACGGGTTGCCCGGCCGGCGCAGCATCGTGTCGTCCAGGCTCTCCGGCACGGCGTCCTCGAAGACCAGCTCCTCGCCGTCGAGCTTCGGGTCGCGGGCGTGGTCGCGCAGCGTCTGGCCCGACACGGTCAGGATGTCGTCGTGCAGGAGGCCCGCGTCGAGCAGGGCCGCCATCACGAAGCTCATGCCGCCCGCGGCGTGGAAGTGGTTCACGTCGCCGGCGCCGTTCGGGTAGACGCGGGCGATCAGCGGCACCGCGCTGGAGAGGCGGTCGATATCCTCCCAGTCGATGACGATGCCGGCCGCGCGCGCGATGGCCGGCAGGTGGATCGCGTGGTTGGTGGATCCGCCCGTGGCGAGGAGTCCGACCGCGGCGTTGACGATCGCCTTCTCGTCGACGCAGAGGCCGAGCGGCCGGTAGTCGTTGCCGGCGCCGCCGATCTCGGTGAGCCGGTGGATCGCCGCCCGGGTCACGGCCTGGCGCAGCTTGGTGCCGGGATTGATGAAGGACGCGCCCGGCATATGCAGGCCCATCATGTCCATCATCATCTGGTTGGAGTTGGCGGTGCCGTAGAACGTGCAGGTCCCGGCCGCGTGGTAGGAGGCCGACTCGGATTCGAGCAGCTCCGCCCGGCCGACCTTGCCCTCGGCGTAGAGCTGGCGGATCCGCTGCTTCTCCTTGTTGGCGAGGCCCGACGGCATGGGCCCGGCCGGGATCAGGATCGTCGGCAGGTGGCCGAAGCGGAGCGCCCCGATCAGCAGGCCCGGCACGATCTTGTCGCAGATGCCGAGCAGCGCCGCGCCGTCGAACATACCGTGGCTCAGCGCGACCGCGGTCGAGAGCGCGATCGTGTCCCGGGAGAACAGCGACAGCTCCATGCCGCTCTGCCCCTGCGTGACGCCGTCGCACATGGCCGGCGTGCCGCCCGCGACCTGCGCGGTGGCGCCGCGCTCCCGGGCGAACAGCTTGATCTGCTCCGGGTAGCGCCCGTACGGCTGATGGGCCGAGAGCATGTCGTTGTAGGCGGTGACGATGCCGATGTTCATCACCGTCCGCTCGTCGCGGATCGCCGCCTTGTCCTCGCCGGAGGCCGCGAAGCCGTGGGCGAGGTTGCCGCAGGCGAGCTTCCCGCGCCGGACCCCCGCCTCGCGCTCGCGGGCGATCAGGTCGAGATAGGCGCGCCGGGTCTCGCGGGAGCGCGCCACGACGCGCTCGGTGACCGCCGCGACCTCGGGATGAAGCTCGGTCATGCTCGTTCCTCCAGGCTCGGTGCCGACGGGCGCGCGGCCGAGGCCGCGAGTCGGGATCGGCCGCGCGCCCGCGTCGGTGGCCGGTATCTAAGGGGTGCGCCGCGGGATGTAACCCGGGCCGGGCGCCGGGGAGGCTATGAGCTCCGCTCGCCGGCCCGGGAGACCCCGAGTCCAGGGCCACGGTCGCGATCGCCTTCGAACGAGGCCGGCCGCATCGTCGTCACGAGCGGAGCGACGTGACCAAGGGCAGCGCGACCCTGGATCGCTTCGCTCCGCTCGCGAAGACGGCGACCGCGCGCCTCGGGACGGGGTCGAGCCTCGGGGACCCGGCGCGTCCCCGGACTCAGTACTCCCAGAAGATGCGCTGCAGCTCCTTGGTGTCGCTGGTCTTGGTGAGCGCCACGGCGGCGAGGATCTTGGCCTTGGCGGGGTTGAGGTCGTGGGCGACCACCCAGTCGTACTTGTCGTCGGGCTGCTCGGCGTTGCGCAGGACGAAGCCGTCCGGGACCCGCGACGAGCGGATCACGATGGCGCCCTTGGAGCGGATGTCCTTCAGCTTGTCGACGAGGTAGCCGGGGACCGAGCCGTTGCCGGTGCCGGCGTTGACGATCGCCTTGGCGCCGGCCTGGAGCTCGGCGTCGTAGACGCCCGGGATCATGTTGCCCGAGCCGTAGACGATGCCGACCAGCGGCAGGCTGTCGATCTGGTCGATGTCGAACTCGGAGCTCATGTTGTGCCGCTTCGTCAGCGAGCGGAAGAAGTAGGTCTTGCCCTCGACCACCATGCCGAGCGGTCCCCACTGGCTGTAGAAGGCGCTGGGCACGATGTTGGTCCGCTTGTTCACGTCGCGGCCGCACTGGATGTAGTCGTTCATCGTCACGGTGACGCCCTGGCCGATCGCCTCCTTGCTGGCGGCGACCGTGACGGCGTCGAGCAGGTTGAGGGCGCCGTCGGCCGAGATCGCCGTGCCGGGCCGCATCGAGCCGACCACCACGATCGGCTTATCGCTCTTCACCACGAGGTCGAGGAAGAACGCCGTCTCCTCCAGCGTGTCGGTCCCGTGCGTGACCACGACGCCGTCGACATCGTCCTGCTTCAGGAGCTGGGACACGCGCTTGCCGAGCTGGACCAGCTGGGCGTCGGTGAAGCTCTCGGAGGCGATCTGGAAGACCTGCTCGCCGCGGACGTTCGCGATGGTGTTCACCTGCGGCACGGCGGCGATCAGCTTGTCGACCGGCACCTTGGCGGCCGTGTAGGTGGCGCTGTTGGCGGCGTCGGCGCCGGCGCCCGCGATCGTCCCGCCGGTGGCGAGGATCACGACGTTCGGCTTCTTCGCCGCGGCGGCCGTGCCGGCCTCGGGCATCTCGCGGGCGACGAGGGGCGCCGCCCCGAATCCGCTGGCCAGGGCCAGGGCGAAGACCGCTCCGCGCAGGGGAAGAGCCGCGCCGCTTCGGCAGGAGAACATCGGAGATCCTCGACGGTTGACGGGAGAGCGAGTCGGACTCGACGCGGGGATGGTAGCCGCGCCCCGGCCCGAGGCAAGGATCATGCAGGGCGCCGACGTGCAGGGCGCGACGGATCGTTACGCAAGCTCGGGCGTTGGTGGGGTTGCTGTCCGCTCGGAGATAGATCCCATGCTGCATCTCGCAGGCCTGCTCGAGGAACTCGAGCGGAGCGAGCCCGCGCGGGCCGCGATGTCGATCCTCGAGACCTCCCTCGCGCGCCGCTCGACGGAAGAGCAGGGCGCGTTCTGGCGCGCCGTCGACATCTACTACGTCTCGCGCAAGGCCCCGCCCGAGGCGACCGTGCCGGGCGGAGTCGTGGCGGGCGAGGTCGTACCGGGTCAAGCAGCGCCGGAGCTGGCCGCCGCATCCTGAGGGGGGCACCGGGGTTGGAGTTGCGCGCTCAGGCGCTCGCCGGCACGGCCGGCGGCATGCCGGCGCCGCTCTCGGGCTCGCTGCCTGCGCGCACCGTGCCGCGGGTCTCGGGCATCAGGGCGAAGTAGAGGACGAAGCCGAGCGCCGCGATCGCCGCCAGCGCCAGGAAGGCGGTCGAGTAACCCGCCGACACGATGATCACGCCGGCCAGCGTCGCGCTCAAGGAGGCGCCGATCCCCTGGGCCGTCGCCACGGCGCCCTGGGCCGCGTTGAACCGGCCGCCGCCGCGGGTCAGGTCGGCGACCACGATCGGGAACAGCGCGCCGTAGACGCCGGCCCCGATGCCGTCGAGGAGCTGGACGCCCACCAGCCAGAACGGGTTGTCCGACAGCGTGTAGAGGACGCCGCGCAGCGCGAGGATGCCGAAGGCGGTGAGGAAGATCGGCTTGCGGCCGATCACGTCGGCCTTCGCGCCCACGAAGATCGCCACCGGCACCATCACGCACTGCGCCGCCACGATGCACACCGCGATCAGCGAGGTCGCGTGGTCCTTGCCCGAGATGTGCGTCAGGAGCTGGCCCACCGAGGTCAGCATCGCCGCGTTGGCGAGGTGGAAGATCGCGCAGAGCACCGCGAAGATCAGGAGCGCCCGGTTCTGCAGCAGGGTGGCGAGGCCGGAGGGCTTCTCCTGCGCCTGCTCCTCCGCCTCGGTCATGCCGCGGGCGAGGTCGTTGTCGATGGCGTCGGCCGGCACCATCAGCATGGCGCCGATGGACAGCGCCGCCAGGATGCCCATCAGCCAGAACACGACCACCGGCCCGAAGAAGTAGGCGAGCCCGCCCGCCAGGGCGGCCGAGACCGCATTGCCGGCGTGGTTGAAGCCCTCGTTCCGGCCGATCCGCTTGGCGAACATCTTCGGCCCGACGAGGCCGAGCGTGATCGCGGCCAGCGCCGGCGGGAAGATCGTCCCGGCGACGTGGGCGATCGATTGGGTGGCGGTGACGAGGTAGAAGTTCGTGATGAACGGCAGAACGAGGCAGCTGGCCGTCACCGCGATGGCGCCGCCGATCACCACCGCGCGCTTGTGGTTGGTGGCGTCGATCAGCGCGCCGGCGGGCGTCTGCGCCACGAGGCCGAGGATGCCCGCGATGGTCATCACGAGGCCGGTCGTGGCCTCGTTCCAGCCCTGGTCCGGGCCGCGCACGGCGATCAGGTAGATGGCGAGGTAGGGGCCGAGGCCGTCGCGCACGTCGGCGAGGAAGAAGTTGAGCGCGTCGAGGCCGCGCAGGGCCTTGGCCGAGGGTGTCCGGCCGCCGGCGCCGCGGGCGCCCGTCTCGATGCTGTTCATCCTGCCGCGATCCCCCGACCGACGGACGGCGCGGGCCCGATCCGGGCCGCGGCGTCGCACGCGGGGCTCGACGCCCGCGCGCGCCATCGGTTCCCACGCGGCGCGGGCCTCACGCGGGATGTGAACGGTTCTCCGGCCCGTGCGGGCCTCAGGCCGTGTCGGTGCCGGCCGAAGCGTCGGGATTCCCGACAGTGTCTGTCGTCTCTTCCGACAGATCGGTGCCCGGCGCGCCGAGGCCGTAGCGCTCGATCTTGGCGTAGAGGAGCTGCCGCTGGATGCCGAGCCGGCGGGCCGCCCGGGCGCGGTTGCCGTCGGCCTCGCGGAGCGCGGCCGCGATCATGGTCCGCTCCAGGCGGGCCACGGCCCCGGGCAGGTCGCCGGCGAGCCGGTCGGCCGCGCCGTCCTCGCCGCGGCGGTCGGGTCGCGCGGCCGGCAGATCGATGGCCTCGGCCGCGATCACGCCGCCGCGCACCAGCATGGCGGCGCGCTCCACGACGTTGCGCAGCTCGCGGACATTGCCGGGCCACTCGTAGGCGAGCAGGCGCGAGGCGGCCCCGCCGCTCAGGCGCTTGCCCGAAGGGACCAGGAAGTGCTCGGCGAGCGGCACGATGTCGGCCAGGCGCTCGCGCAGGGGCGGCAGGGTGATCGGAACGACGTTCAGCCGGTAATACAGGTCGGCGCGGAACACGCCCGCGGCGACGAGCGCCGGCAGGTCGCGATGCGTCGCCGCCACGAGGCGGACATCGACCCGGGCCGGCCGGCCCCCCAGCGGGGTCACGACGCCGTCCTGGATCACCCGCAGGATCTTCGCCTGCATCGCCGCCGGCATGTCGCCGATCTCGTCCAGGAACAGGGTGCCGCCCTCGGCCTCGTGGAAGGCGCCCGCGCGGTCGGCGGTCGCGGCCGCGAAGGCGCCCCGGACGTGGCCGAACAGCTCGCTCTCCAGAGCCTCGGCCGGGATCGCCGCGCAGTTCACGGGGACGAACGGCCGCGCGCGCCGCCGCGAGAAGGCGTGCAGGGTCCGGGCGACCTCCTCCTTGCCGGTGCCGGTCTCGCCCTGGACCAGGATCGTGGACGCGTTGTCGGCGACGAGACCGATGGTCTTCTGGACCTTCCGCATGCCCGCGCTCGACCCGATCAGGACCGGGTGGTCCGGCGGCGGCGCGGCGCCGACTGGATCGGAGCGGGCGTCGCGCAGCATCGCGTCGAGGACGGCGGCGAGGTCGGCCCGGCCGATCGGCTTGGTCAGGTGGTCGTGCGCCCCGAGGCGCATCGCCTCGATGGTGTTGGCCGGGCTCGCGAAGGCCGTCAGGACCGTGACGGGCGGCGGCTCCGGCAGGGCCCGGATCCGTTCCAGCGTGGCCATGCCGTCGAGGTCTCCGGGCATGCGCAGGTCGAGGAGCACCGCCGCCACCGGACCCTCGCCCAGCCGCGCCAGCGCCTCCGACCCCGAGGCGACCGGGAGCGCGGTGTGCCCGAGATCGGTCACCGTCTCGGCGAGCCCGTCGCGCAGGGCTCTGTCGTCGTCGACGATCAGGATGGTTGCCATGGCAGATCCAAGACAAAGGTGGTCTCCGGCGCGCCCTCGACCAGCCTCGCCTCGCCCCGATGCGCCAGGGCAATCTCGCGCACGATCGCGAGCCCCAGGCCGGTCCCGTCGGGCCGGCCGGTGACGAAGGGCTCGAACAGGCTGGCGCGGATCGCCGGTTCGACCCCGGCGCCGGTGTCGGCGACGCTGAGGCGCAGCCGCAGCGCGCCGTCGACCGTCACCCGCTCGCCGCCGAGGCGGACCCGCCCGCCCGGCGGCGCGTGCTGCAGGGCGTTCAGCAGCAGGTTGTCGACGGCGCGGGCGACCTGCGCCCGGTCGAGATGCGGATGGTCCGCGGCGGGCAGCCCGTCGGCCTCGACCGCGATCCGGACCGAGCGCGCGCGCGCCAGATCCTCGTGCAGGCCCGCGCACTCGGCCAGGAGCGGTGCCACGGGTGTGGGCATCCGGTTGAGCGGCCGCGCCTGCGTCAGGTTGAGGAGGTCGCGCAGCAGCGTGTCGACCCGGGCGATCTGGCCGAGAACGGTCTCGAGGGCGACGGCCGCGCGCTGCGGATCGCCGCTGACCAGGGCGTTCTCGGCCTTCAGCCGCATCGCCGCGATGGGATTGCGGATCTCGTGGGCGATGCTCGCCGCCAGTCGGCCGACGGCGGCGAGGCGCTCGGTCGCCACGATGCGCGCCTGCGCCTCCCGCAGCCGCCCGCCGGCGGCGTTCAGGGCGTCGACCAGCCGGTCGAGCTCGCGCTCGCCGGTGCGGTCGAGATGGGGCAGGTCCTGGCCGTCCGGGCGCGGCGCGGCGAGCGCGGCCTCGAGCCGGGCGATCCGCCCCGAGAACCCGTACAGGAACCAGCTCAGGAACGCGGCCGATCCGAGCACCGTGGCGGCGAGGAAGCCGAGGCCCGCGAGGAAGCGCGTGTAGGTCGGCCCGTCGTTCACGTGCGCGCGCGTCATCGACCACGCGGTCAGGCCGGCCTCCGGCCCGTGCAGCGGGCAGGCCTGGAGCATGAGGACCTGGGTGCGGCTCGGCCGCCGCTCCGAGGCCGCGTGGTCGACCCGCAGGGCCTGCGCGTTCAGCGCCGCGATGGCGTCGCGCTCGGCCGCCGGAAAGTCGGTCTTCGGCCCGGATCCCTCGTAGGTCGGATAGGCGTAGGCCACCGACCCGCGCGCGGCGCTCCAGATTCCGCCCTCGAGGCCCGGGAAGCGCGCCAGAGCGGCCGACACGGTGCCGACGAGGTCGGCCTCCCCGGCGCCCTTGCCGCGCGCCCGCGCGAGGGCGGCGTACCGGTCGATGATCTCGCGGCAGGCCCGCCCGACCGCGAGATCGGCCTGCGCCACCTGCACGCCCGTCGACTGGTCGTAGACGCCGAGCATCAGGTAGGCGGTGGCGGCCGCGGAGGCGACCAGCAGGACCCAGAGCGCGAGCAGCCGGGCGCGCAGGCTGTAGGCCGTCACGGCGGTGTCCGACCCGGCATGGCGCTGGCTCCTGCGGCGGCGTCGCGCCCGGACCCCGTTCCTAAGCCATTGCCCGGTCCCCGACCACGCGGAGACTGCGCGTGTCCCACGGTGACGGGGCGACGCGGGCTTACGGTCCCGGGCCGGGCCCGGGACCGCCGGGAGCGGGGCGCCGCGTCCGGCGCCCCGCTCGGATGTAATATCGATCAGTCGTCGGCTTGCGCGCTCACTTGCGGTTCGTGATGAGGCTGTCGACGTTCTTGTTGGCTTCCTTATTCTCCTTCCGCTGCATCACCACTTCGTGCTTGGTGTCCTTCATCGACATCTCGTCACGCTTGCCCTGGGGCATCTCCTTCGGGGCCGCCAGGGCCGGCGTCACCGACCAGAGACAGGCCAGGCAAAGTGCAGCGCGCGCCGTAGTCTTGAACATGATGCCTCCTCCACTCAATCGACATTGCAGGACGTCTTGGCGATGCCGCCGGTTCCTCATGCGCGGATCACGGACGTGCGATCCGTTGCGCGGCTGATCTCGTCTCAGGGCTGGCGTCTCAGGGCTGGCCAGCCGGGTTGATCGGCAGGGCGTCGCTTCCGAGCTGCACGCAGGTCAGCATCGCCACGTAGGACGGGGCGCCGCCGATCTGGCTCTCCGTAGCGCAGGTCCGGCGCTCCGCCACGTCGAACGTCGCCCAGCGCTTGATCAGGGTGCGCCGGGCGGCGGCCTCGTCGGACAGGCAGCCGCGGTAGCTCGCCCGGTCGACGGCGGTCGATCCCGCCCGGTGCTCCGGCGCGCAGATCGCCCGGATGTTGAAGTCCGGAACCCCCGCCGTCCGGGCGGAGGCCGCCAGGGTCCCGCCGAGGAGCAGTTCGAGTCCCAGGATGGTCGAGATCCAGAATCGCCGCACGCGACCCTCCCTCCTGTGCGCTGACCGGGCCGCGCCCGAGATCCGTCAGGCGCGGCCGTCGTCAGCGGTCGGTCACTTGCTGGTCTTGGCACCCGCCGTCGTGCCGGTGGCCTGCGGCGCGCCCTTGTCGGCCGTGGCGGCGGTCGCCTTCTGGGGCACCGCGATCGCGTCGATCACGTCGAAGCGCATGTTGTCCTGGGCCGACTTCAGGGCGGCGTTGGCCTCGTAATACTTGCCCTGATTGATCAGCGTCGCGGCCTGATCGACGTCGGTGATGGTCTTGTTCAGGGGCAAGACCGCCATGGTGAAGTTGACGTCGACATGGGCGAGCTTGAGCTTCTCCAGAGCCCCCTTCTGGTCGCCCTGAGCGAGGTTCTTGTTCGCCTCGGTCACCGCGGAGGCCTTGGCGGGCGTGGCCACGAAGTCGTCGCCGAGGGTCAGCTGCGCGTCGACCGGGATCCAGGCCACCTGCTCCTTGGAGGCCGTCTTGGTGTCGGCCTTGGTGTCGGCTTTGTCGCTCGGCGCCGTCGCCTTGTGGGCGGCCATGTCGGCCGGCGACTTGAGATCGGCCTCGGCCTTGGTGAAGACCGCGTCGTCGGTCTTGGCCTTGGCGAAGGCGGCCTGCGCCTTGGCGATCATGTCCTTGGCCTGGCCGGGATTGGCCTCGAAGATCGCGAGGCGGGTGAGTTGAAGATCTCTGAAGCCCTGTGCGCCGTCCTTCGAGAGCTTGCCGACATCCTTGTCGACCGCCGCCTGGTTCGCGCTGATCTGCGTGCCGTTGGTCTGGACGGCCTGCTCCGCCGCGTAGGCAGTTCCACCGAGGATTGTGGTGAGCACGAGAGCCGCAGCCATAGATTTGCGATAGGACATAGTAATATCTCCCTCTAGTGCCGGAGATAAGGCCTTCATCTGCATTGGCCTCATTCATTCCGTGTTCAGATAATAGATCAGCCACCATTTGGTCGCATGACCGAAGGATTAAAAAACCGCAATGCGGCGCCGGGCGCGGCGGGGGTCGGCGCGACGGGGTTCAGCGCGGCAGGAAGCGACCGGCGCGCGCGTCGAGCAGCGCCACCAGCGCCGGCGCCATGAAGTCGTGCACGTCGGGGATGTCGAGGCAGACGAGGCGGGTCCCGCGCATGGCGGCCCCGAAGCGGCGCATCAGCTTGCGCCGGTGCGCGCGCTCCATGACGACGACGATCTCAGCCCAGGCGAGATGATCGGCGTCCACCGGCTCGTCGGCGTCGGGCGACACCCCCGCGCTGGCGGTCTCGATGCCGGGCAGCCGCGCGAAGATCTGTTCCGCGGTCGGGCTGCGGGCGCGCGCCCGGCCGCAGACGAACAGGATCCTCACGCGCTCTCCGCGAGGTCGGCTTGCCGCTCGAACAGGGCGCGGTACGCCCCGTTCGGGCGGCGCAGCAGGGCGGCGTGGGGCCCGTCCCCGACGATGCGACCGCGATCGAAGACGAGGATCCGGTCGAGGGCCCGCACCGTGGACAGGCGGTGGGCGATGACGATGGCGGTTCGCCCGCGCATCAGCCGCGCCATGGCCTCCTGCACCAGAGCTTCCGACTCGGAATCCAGGCTCGAGGTCGCCTCGTCGAGGATCAGGATCGGCGCGTCCGCCAGGAAGGCGCGGGCGAGCGCGACCCGCTGGCGCTCGCCGCCCGACAGCTTGACCCCGCGCTCGCCCACCAGCGTCGCGTAGCCCTTCGGCAGCCGCGCGATGAAGTCGTGCGCGTTGGCGAGGCGCGCCGCCCGCTCGATCTCCTGCGCCGAGGCGCCGGGCCGGGCGTAGGCGATGTTCTCGGCCAGGGAGCGGTGGAACAGCACCGGCTCCTGGGGCACGATGGCGACCTGCGCGCGCAGGCTCGCCTGGCTCGCCGCCGCCACGTCCTGCCCGTCGATCGTCACGCGCCCGCCCGACACGTCGTAGAGCCGCTGGATCAGCTTGACGAAGGTCGTCTTGCCGGAGCCCGAGCGCCCCACCAGCCCGACGCGCTGGCCGGCCGGGATCGCCACGGTCATCCCGTCGTAGAGGGGCCGCGTGTGGTCGCCGTAGTGGAAGCGCACGGTCTCGAACCGGATCGCCCCGCCCGCGACCGCGAGCGGGACCGCGCCGGGCCGATCCGCGACGCCGACGGGTTCGGCCTCCAGGGCGACCAGCTCCTCCATCTCGTTGATGGCCCGCTGCAGGTGGTTGATGTGGCCGCCGATGTCGCGGAGGTAGCCGTGCACCACGAAGGTCGCGGTCAGGACGTAGGCGACGTCGCCCGGGCTCGCCCGCTCCCGCCACCACAGCCACAGGGCGATGGCGACGATGGCGGTGCGCAGGACGAGCAGCAGCCCGAGCTGGCCGGTGCCGCCCCAGGTGACGATCATCCACGTGCGCCGGGTCCGCCGCTGCCACTTCGCCAGCAGGCGGCCGAGCCGCGCCTCCTCCCGCGCCTCGGCGCCGAAGGCCTTGACGACGGCGTTGTTGCCGATCGCGTCGCTCAGCGCGCCGCCGAGGCGGGTGTCGAGGGCGTTCGAGAGTGCGGCCGCGGGCGCGATGACGCGGGTCGCGAGCAGTGCCGTCGCGCCGACATAGGCGCCCGCGCCGATCGCGACCGTCGCGCCGAGGGTCGGCCAGTGCAGGCCGAGGACCAAGGCCGTGCCCACGAGGACGACGAGCGCGGGCAGCAGTGACAGCAGCAGCGTGTCGTTGAGCCCGTCGATCGCCCACATGCCGCGGGAGATCTTCCGGACGGTGGAGCCCGAGAAGGTGTTGGCGTGCCACTCGGTCGAGAGGCGCTGGACGCGGGCGAAGCCGTTGCCGACGAGGTCGCTTATGGTACGCAGGGAGAGCGGCACCACGAGGCTCCAGGCGACGTGCCGCAGCAGCGCGGTGGCGAGGCCGAGCCCGGTCATCGCCAGGAAGGCCGGCCAGGCCGCGTCCAGCGCCGCGCGGCGGTCGCTCCCGGAGAGCGCGTCGACCAAGCGGCCCGCGAAGAGCGGCAGCAGCACCTCCGCCAGGGTGGCGAGCGTGATCGCGCCGGTGAGACCGGCGACGAGGGGCCAGCGCCTGCGCCAGCTGCGGACGACGAAGGCCAGGACGCGACGGACCGCGTCCGCCTTGCGGGGAGACGACAGAGACATGCGAATGCCCGACGCGGGCGAGCGTCGGCTCCGGGTGACGCGGGCGTCCCATCGCGAACGATGCGCGCCGGCGAGATCAGGCAGGATCGGGTTCAGGAGCGCCGGGCGGCAGGGCCGGGCGAGAGCGGGAAGCGGCTAGCCGACCCGCGCGGGGGCGCCGACGAGTCCTGCTCGGAGGGTGGCAAACACAGCGATCATGCAGCTCCCTCCCTGGTGCGAGCGCGACAGGAGCGCGAGGCTATGAGAGCCCGAACTGATTCGCAACGCCCATCGCGAAGGTTCGGCCAGTCGCGACGGCCGATCCATGCGCCCGGGTCAACCCTGCGAAGCCTGGGGAACGGTCACGCTTCGTTGAAAAGCTGACGCAACGCGGTGTAAACACTTCGCTGCAAACTGGGCCGTTGTGCGGCGCCTCGGTTGCGCGCCTCTCTCGGATCGCTGTCGCGGATCCGTACTTGGAGACCGACGGTGTCGCACTCCCTGGTGAACCGGGACGCGCTCGAAGAACTGACGGCCGTGATCGGCACCGAAAAGCTCGTCCGCATCCTCGAGCGGTTCGTCGTCAGCCTCACCACCGCCTTCGAGGGACCAGATCGCGCGAACGACGATTACGGCCGCGAGGCGCACACGCTGGTCTCAATGTCCGGCATGCTCGGCTGCGCCGAGCTGTCCCGGGCCTGCCGCGGCCTCGAGGAATCGGCCATGGCAGGCGACGATCTGACCCACTCGCTGGTCGACCTCAGGACCCTGCGCGACCGGACCGTCGCGGCCCTGCGGGATCTGCAGGCGGAGACCCGGCTGAGCGCCTAGGGCCACGCAGCCGCGTCGGGATCAGGCGACCATCACCGCGTCGAGGGGAGCCTCGAAGGTCAGCACCGCCCCCTCGCGCGGATAGCTCATGTGGGCGGTCCCGCCGAAGCTGTGGGCGAGGCTGCGGGCGATGAGCCGCGTGCCGAACCCCGTGCGGGTCGGCGGCGTGACCGGCGGTCCGCCGCTCTCCTCCCAGCGGAACCGGAGGGTCTGGCCGCCCTCTGCCTCGGCCACGTTCCACGTGATGCAGACCCAGCCGGCGGCGACCGACAGCGCGCCGTACTTGGCGGCGTTGGTTCCGAGCTCGTGCAGCATCAGCGCCAGGGTCATGCCGTGCCGCGGTCCGAGCGTCAGGTCGGGGCCGGCGATGCGGAACCGGCCCGCGACGCCGTCCCCGTGGAGCGACACGGCGCCCTCGACCAGGCCGCTCAGGGAGGCCCGGGTGAAGGAGCCCTGGAGCAGCACGTCGTGCGCCTTCGCGAGCGCCAGGAGCCGCGCGGCCAGGGCCTCGCCGGCCGCCTCCAGCGACGGCGCGTTGCGCATGGTCTGCGTCGCGACGGCCTGGACCATGGCCATGGTGTTCTTCATCCGATGGGCGAGTTCCTGCATCAGCAGCGTCTGGCGCGCCTCAGACAGCTTCTGGTCGGTGATGTCGCGCGACACCGCCAGGATCCGCTCGGGCCGGTCCGGCGCCGCGCCGATCGGCGTGACGGCCACGTCCCACCAGCGGAGCGCGCCGCCGGATTCCGACTGGGCCTGGAACCGGCTCGGGCGGCCGATCCGGGCCCGATCGAGTGCCTCGGCCACCGCCTCCCGGTCCTCGGGGCGCGTCCAGGCGTCGATCCAGGGCCGGCCGATGGCGTCCGCCTCGTCCCCGGCGGCGGACAGGGCCGGACCGTCCTCGCTGGCGGTGATCAGGCGCCCGTCGCGGTCCAGCAGTTCCAGGTAGTCGTTGGGGGCCTGCGGCAGGCCGATCGCGCGCGCGCGGCCGGAGGGGCGCGGCCTTGCCTCGAGCCCGAGTCCGGCCGGTTCGCGGGGCGACGGCCCGAGGGGCGCCTCGACCCGCTCGGCCGCCATGCGACCGGCCTCGACGCGGCTCGCCGTCTCGATGATTCGGCCGAGCCGGCGGCTCCGCTGCCGCTCCCAGTCGGCTTGGGCGGTCGCCTGGCTGAGCAGGCTGCGCAGGCGGATGTTCTCCGCCTCGAGCGTCTCGACGCGGCGCTCCGCCCCGTCGATCCGCGGCCGTACGATGTCCATTTCCATCGCCCGCCCCCCCCCTCGTCATCCCGACGGGGCGCCCGTGCGCGGCGCGCCGCCGGAGGTCCCCGACCGCGCGGTGCGGCAACGGATGTCGATGGCAGGGCCGCACCGGCGGTTCAGACCGCTTCTGGTGCCGGTTCCCCGCCCGCAGCCGAGCGAATCGTTGGATGTCTCACGCTAGCATGGCGCGCAGGATAATCAAATCAGCTCGGTATTCGCCTGCAGATGAAAACTTATGTTGGAGCCCTGTGCGGTTGCGAAGACGGTTACTTGTTTCGCATCAGCAGCACGAGCCAGCCGATCCCGAGGATAAAAATTATCAATCCGATCGAGACGAAGACGGGCGTGCCGAGATCGATGAGGCGGGGCGCAAGCTGCGTGGCGAAGGCCGCCACCACCAGGGCCACGGCGACCCGCGCGGCCGCGCGCTCGATTCCGCGGGTAACCTTGTCGAGGCCCTTCACCTCGATCTCGACGGTGACGCGACCCTGCTTCAGCCGCACCAGCATCAGGTGGATCAGGGTCGGCAGCTCCGAGGCGGCGCCGTAGAGGCCGACGCCCAGGGCCTCAGCCTTCTGCTTGAGGGCGGAGAGCGAGAACTGCGTCTGCATGCTCGCCCGGACCGTGGGACCGGCGGCGGCGAACAGGTCGAAATTCGGGTCGAGGTGGCGCATCACGCCGTCGGCGGTGACCAGCCCCTTGAACAGGATGGCGAGGTCGGTCGGCATCGCGAGGTCGTTCTCGCGGGCCATGTTCATGAAGTCGGTCAGCACCAGTCCGAGATTCAGCGGGATCGACGAGTGGCTCTCCACGAAGGACTGGGCCGAGACTTGGAGGCGGGTGAGGTCCGGGTTGCTGGTGCCGGTCCAGTCGAGAAGCACGGCCATGAGGCCGTCGGCGTCCTGCTTGAGCATGGCGCCGATCAGCACGAGCAGCTGCGAGCGCCGCCGCTGCGACAGCCGCCCGATGATCCCGAAATCGATGAAGCCGATCTTGTTGCCGGGCAGGGCCAGCATGTTGCCGGGATGCGGGTCGGCGTGGAACACGCCCTCGATCAGCGCCATCTGCAGGAACGCGTCGGTGCCCTTCTGGGCGAGCAGCTTCTTGTCGATGCCCGCCGCGCGAAGGGCCGCCTCGTCGTTGGGCGGGATGCCGTGGATGAAGTCCTGCACCAGCACCCGCTCGGAGCAGTACTCCCAGTGGATCTTCGGGAAGACGATGTCGTCGCGGTCCTCGAAGATCTGGGCCAGCAGCTCGCAGTTGCGCGCCTCGTTGAGCAGGTCGAGCTCGCCGTTGAGGCCCTCCGCGAGGTGGCGCATCTGCTCCCGCGGCTGGTAGCGGGCCATGTCGGGCCACTCGTTCTCGACGATGCGGGCGCCGTGGGCCATGAGGCGCAGATCCGCCTCGATGATCTTGCGCAGGTTCGGCCGCAGCACCTTGACGATGACGTCTTCGCCCGAGTGCAGCCGCGCCCGGTAGACCTGCGCGATCGACGCCGAAGCGATCGGGTTGGTGTCGAACTCGGCGAACACCTCCATGGGCGAGGCGCCGAGATCGAGCTCGAGCTGCGGGCCGATCTGCTCCCACGTCACCGGCACGACCTGGCTGTGGAGCTTCTGCAACTCCTCGGTCCAGGCCGGCGACAGGAGGTCCGGCCGGCTCGCCAGCACCTGCCCGAACTTGATGAAGGTCGGCCCGAGCGCCTCGATCGCCCGGCGCAGCCGCTCCGGCTCGGACAGGCGCGTGACGTCGACCCGGGGTTGGCGGCGCGGCAGGAGCGGCAGGTAGCGCAGGCCGAGCCGGTCCACCACGCGGGTGACGCCGAAGCCGATGAGGATCGTCGCGATCTCCGACAGCCGCTGGCGGTCGCGGGCGGCAACGAAGGCTGTCTTCAGCATGAATGGAGCGATCCGGTCGGACGGGATTGGGCGTCCGGACAGCACGAGCATAAGGACTTTTTTGCGGTCGCGAACCCCGGTTTCGCGGAGGTGGTGGCAACAAGACCGCCGCAGACCCGTTCGGCCACCAGTATCGAGGCGGGCTCGACTCCTACGTCAGTGCCCGCTCCCAGTCCTGTCGCCCGTGCAGCACGCGCAGGATGAGGATGGCGGACCCGTCCACCACGTGGACGATCACGTGGGCTCGATAGGGGTGTAGCCGCACGGGCGACGTGAATTCGCGCCGCTCGCGCGCCATCTGCGGCGTTGCGGCCAGCATGCGGAAGGTGTCGAACAGGCCGTCCTGGTAACGCTCGGCCTGGGTCACGCCGAAGCGCAGCGCCCCCGTCACATAGGCCTCGGCGATGTCCTCATCGGCCCGAGGCGTCGTCCGGAAGGTCATGGTTCCGGACGGGCCGCCAATCGCGTCCGCCCGAGCTGGCGGATATCCTGCTCCGACCGGTCGCTGACGCCGCTCGCCAGCCCCTCGTCGATCAGCCGCTGCAGATCGCCGAGCTTGGCCAAGCGCTCCTGGTCGCGCCGGATCAGGTCGCGCACGTAGTCGCTGGCATTGGCGTAGCGGCCGGTATCGGCCTGCGCCTCGACCCAGGCCTTCATGGCTTCGGGCAGCGAGACGTTCATGCTGGCCACGGGGCACCTCCGCCGGCTGGATGACGATCTTTGGCAGAGATTGTCAAAGATCGGCGGGTTTCTTGCAAGCGCGACGGTACAGCCATACGACTGGGCCGTCAGTAGGCCGGCTCCAGCCCGCTGGTCCGGTAGGCCTCGGCCGCCTGCGGCGTCGTCAGCCCGGCGAGGAACCGAGCCGCGCCGTCCCGGTCCGCCGCGCCGCGCAGGATCGCCGCCGCGAAGGTCGTCATCTCCTGCACCGGGTCGGGAAGGGGGCCGACCACATCGATGCCGGGCACGACCATCAGCTCGCTGATCTGCTGGACGGCGATGTCGGCCTCCCCGGAGACCAGCTTCTCGGCCGTGAAGCCCTGCGGGATGATCGTCGCCCGGGCGTTCACCGCGTCGGCCAGGCCGAGCCGCGGCAGCAGGCCGGCGAAGTAGATCCCGCTGGCGCCGGTCCGCGAGTAGGCCACCGACCGCGCCTCCACCAGGGTGCGCTTCAGCGCCTCGACGGTCGCGATGTCCGGATGCGGAGCCCCGGCCTTGACGGCGATGCCGTAGCGCGAGCGCACCACGTCGACCCAGCTCTCGGGCTCGACGCGGTCCTCGGCGACGAGCCGGTCCATGGCGTCCGACAGGACGAGCACCGCGTCGGCGGTCTCGCCCTCGGCGAGGGTCTTCATGATGACGGTTGTCGGCGCCCAGTGGATCGCCGTCCGGCCCCCCGCGGCCTCGAAGGCCGGGACGACGTGGGCGTCGAAAGCGCCGCGCACCACCAGGGCGCATTTGAGGCGTGTCTCGGGTCGCTCGTTCGGCATGGTGTGTCCAGTCTCTCGTCTCGGGAGGAGCGGTCCGGCGGCCGCGCGCCGGAGAAGCGGTCCGTCACCGCGGCGGCGCGGCGCGGGAATAGTCGATCGCCGTGAAGCCGCCGCCCTGGTAGCGCTCCACCACCGGATTGCCGCTGGTCTTCCCCTCCAGCGCCGCCGCGTGGGAATCGGCGCTGTCCTGCGGCGTCCAGCCGATGACGGCGCGCCCGTCCTTCCGCCACCAGGTCATGCGGCTGTTGTTCGAGGCGCCCCAGATCACCACCGAGCCCGTCGGGCCGAGGTCCGGGGCCAGGGTGGCGCGGGTGATCAACCGGGTCAGGTCGGCGTAGGACAGCCACGTGGCCAGCATCCGCGCGTCGGTCGGTTCCGGGAAGCACGAGCCGATCCGCAGGAAGACGCTCTCGACCCCGTGCTTGTCGCGGTAGAGGCCGCCCATCAGCTCGCCGTAGGCCTTGGACAGGCCGTAATAGCCGTCGGGCGCGAGGCCGCAATCGTCGTCCAGCACCTCGGACCGCGGGTGGAAGCCGATCGCGTGGTTCGACGAGGCGAAGATCATCCGGGCGCCCTCGCGCCGGGCCGCCTCGTAGGCGTGGTAGAGGCCGCGGATGTTCGGGCCGATCACGGTCTCGAACGGGTGCTCCACGGAGATCCCCCCGAAATGGAGGATTGTGCCGCAGCCCTCCGCCAGCCGGAGGATCGCCGGCCCGTCCTCCAGGTCGGCGACCCGGAACCGCGCCCCCTCCGGCAACGGGTCGGGGAAGGGGACGCGGTCCGTGAGCCGGAGCGTCCAGCCTTGCGCGCCGAGCGCGCGGGTCAGGACGCGCCCGAGGGCGCCGGAGGCTCCGGTCAGGAGGACGGGTTTGGGCGGGACGGTCTCGGCGCTCATGGGACGCTGCTCCAGATTCCGGCGGCCTTGGCCGAATGCCGTTGATCAGACGGCCTTGGCCGCGGTGAGGGGGCCGGCTTCCGCCGGGTTGCGCGGCCGCCGCACGAAGATCGCCATCGCGACGACGCCGGCCGCCGCGATCAGGGCGGCGATCACGAAGGCGCTGGCGTAGCCCCCGAGATACTGCACGGCCAGTCCCGTGGCAGTCGGCCCGATGATGCCCGAGATGTTGCTCAGGAGGTGGATGAAGCCGCTGACGCCGCCGACCCGGGCCTCGGGCACCAGCTCGTGGATCGTCGCCCAGCAGGATTGCACCGAGCTGGTCAGCATCAGCACGGCGAGCGCGATCAGCGCGACCGCCATGGCGGTGCTGGTCGCGGCGTTGACCATGATCAGGGCCACCCCCGCGATGGCGAGCGGCACGATCGTGGTGATCTTCCGCGCGGCGAGCTTGTCGCCCATGCGCGTGTAGACGAAGTCCGCCACCACGCCCCCGCCGACATAGCCGACGAAGCCGCAGGCCCAGGGGATCGACGCGACCAGCGCCATCTCCTTCACCGGCATGTGCAGCGCGTCGGTGAGGTAGCTCGGGAGCCACGAGAGGAAGATGTAGAGGGTGTAGTTCACCGCGAACATGCCGAGCCCGAGCGACAGGGTGCTCGGCAGGAACAGGTACTCCTTCAGCGAGCGGGCATGGTCGGAGGGCGCGAGGTGCGTGACCGCCCGGCTGCGCTCCACGAGGGCGATCTCCTCCGGATGGACCCGCGGGTTGTCCTGCGGCCGGTCGGTCATCAGCATCCGCCACGCCACGACCCACAGCAGGCCGACGGCGCCGATGGCCACGAACGCCACGCGCCAGCCGTACTGGATCGCCAGCAAGCCGACGACCGGCGCCGCGATGGCGCTGCCCACCGTCTGGCCCGAGAAGGTGAAGCCGATGGTCCGGGCGGTCTCCTCGCGGGGGAACCACGTGGTGATGGTGCGGTTCGTGGTGGAGTTCATCGGCCCCTCGGCGAAGCCGAACAGGGCGCGGACGATGAACATCTGGGCGAAGCCGGTCACCGCGCCGGTGAGCATGCACAGGACCGACCAGGAGGCCGCCGCCCAGCTGTAGACGCTGCGCGGCCCGTAGCGGTCGGCAAGCTGCCCGCCCACGAAGGCGAACAGCGCGTAACCGAAGAAGAACGTGCTGAAGATCACCCCCAGCTCCGAGGGCGACAGGTTCAGGTCCTGCTTGACGAAGGGCGCGGCGACGCCGAGCGCCGCTCGGTCCATGTAGTTGATGATACCGGCGATGAACAGCAGGAACGCGATCAGGAACCTGTAACGCTTGGCGAACATGGGCATCCTCCAGAATATTTATGATTTTCTTTTCTTGTTTGCTTGGTGCGGCCCGGCGGTCAGAGGTCACGGCTCGACCGCCGCCGGTTCCGCCTCTCTTGCCCCTTCGAGGGGCATGGTCGGGCCCGCGCGCGGCGCGGGCCTGAACGCGTCGGCGCCTCCTACAGGAACGCGATCGTGCAGGGACTGAGGCTCGGGCGCGAACCGGTCCGAGTGAGGTCTCCGCTCTCGGGGTCGATGGCGAAGGCGACGAGGCAGTCGCCCTGCTCGTTGGCGACGAGCAGGTGGCCTCCGTCCGGTGCCAGGACCATGAAGCGCGGGTCGCGGCCGCCGGAAGACGTCCAGCCCGCGGGTTCGAGGCGCCCGGCCGGGTCCGCCCGAAACCGCGCGATCCCGTCCTGTCCGCGGTTCGACGCGTAGACGAACCGTCCGTCGGGCGTGACCGCGATGGCCGCGGCGGTGCTCGCGCCGAAGAAGTCCGGCGGCAGGGTCGAGGCGAGGTGCAGGGGCGTCAGCGCTCCGGCGGCCGCGTCCCACCGGCAGGTCGCGACGCTCGAGTCGAGCTCGTTGACCAGGAAGGCGAGGGGCTCGTGCGGGTGGAACGCGATGTGGCGCGGGCCGGCGCCGGGACGCATCGCGGTTTCCGAGACGATGGCGAGCCGCTCACCCGCGAGCTTCAGGACGAAGACGCGGTCGAGGCCTTTGTCGGGAACGATCACGTGGCGACCGTCGGGTGACAGGACCACTTGGTGCGGGTGGGCGCAGGCCTGCTCGGTCCGGTGCGGGCCCGGCTCGCCCGGGAGCGGCAGGACCTGACACGCGGGCTCCAGGCCGCCATCGGCGCGCAGCGGCATGAGGGCGACCGATCCGCTGGCGTAGTTGGCCACGATCAGGAACCGACCGCCGGGGTCGAGGGCCTGGTGCACGCTGTTGGTGCCGCCGGTGGCGGCGCTGCCGAGGCCGCGCAGGGTGCCGTCGGGCTCGAGCGCGAAGGCGCTCGCCGCCTCGCCGTCGCCCTGGACCGTGTAGAGGATCGCGCGCGCCGGGTCGGTCACCAGGAAGGACGGGTTCGTCAGGTGCTCGACCCGGCCGAGATGCGTCCAGTCGCCGAGGTCGCGACCGGTCCGGTAGATGTCGATGCCCCGGCCGCGCGCCCGGCGCCGCTCGGTGGTGAAGCAGCCCACGAAGGCGAGGCCGCGGGGGGCGGGGTCGGTCATGCGGAGCATCCGGATTGGGGACGGGGCTGCGGGGGCAGCCGGCGGGATCGACAGTGCGGGGATGCCGGTCGCCCGGGCGCGGCGGCCCCGGCGCCCCGGGAGGCGATCCCGCTGCCGCTCTCCGGCGCGCCGCGCGTGTCCGGGAAGCCGATCACGGTCGATCCTCCCGCCATCGGCTCAGGCCCGCCTTGGGGTGCGGCGCAGGAAATCGGGATTGAGTTCGGACAGGCGGTTCACCCCGATCAGCGCCATGTCGCGGTTGAGTTCCTCCTTGAGGATCCGCATCGCGTGCTCGACCCCCGCGGCGCCGCCGAGCGCGGCGGCGAACATGAAGGGCCGGCCGAGCAGGACGAAGTCGGCGCCGAGCGCCAGCGCCTTCATCACGTCGGTGCCCCGGCGGATGCCGCTGTCGACGATGATCTTCAGCCCGCCCTTCCGGGCGGCGATCTCCGGCAGCACGTCGAGGGGAGCGACGGCGTAGTCGAGCTGGCGGCCGCCGTGGGTCGACAGGATCACGCCGTCGGCGCCGCAGTCCCGCGCGATGTCGACGTCCTCCGGCGCCAGCAGGCCCTTCACCAGCAGGTTGCCGGACCAGCGCTTGCGGATCGCCTCCAGGTTCTTCCACGAGAGCTGGTCGCGGGCGATGGTGTTGCGCACCGCGCCCTGGGACATCATCGGCGGCCCGCGCTCGGCCTCGGTGTTCTCGAAGTGCGGGGCCCCGTGCTTGAGGAAGGTCCGGGCGACGGTTCCGAGCAGCCAGCGCGGGTGGGTGGCGCTCTGCCACGCCACCTTCGGCGTGACCTTGATCGGCATGGAGAAGCCGCTGCGGATGTTGTGCTCGCGGTTGCCGAGGGTCGGCGTGTCGGCGGTCACCACGAAGGTCCGGTAGCCGGTGGCCTCGACCCGGTCGAGGAGGCGGTCGATCCGGTTCTGGTCGCCCGGCAGGTAGCCCTGGAACCAGGCCTGCGGGTTCTGGGCGTGGACGTCCTCCAGCCTGATCAGCGAGGAGGCGCTCAGGCACATCGGCAGGTTCATCCGCCGGGCCGCCTCGGCGAGCACGAGGTCGCCCCGGTAGGCGATGAAGGCGGCCCCGCCCAGCGGCCCGATCCCGAAGGGCGCCGCGTAGGTCTGGCCGAACAGCGTGGTGGCGGTGTCCCGCGCCGAGGTGTCCCGCATCAGGCGGGGGACGAGGGCGTAGTCGGCGTAGGCGCCGCGGCTCTGCGCCAGGGCCGAGCCGGTCTCGACCCCGCCGGCCACGTACTGGAAGATCATCGGCGGCAGGAGCTTGCGGGCGTGCCGCTCGAAATCGTCGAGGGCCAGCAGGTCGCGGAACCGGTAGGGCGTGACCGCGTCGCTGCGCTTCAGGCTGGTGACGATGGCCTGCGGGGCCGCGATGCCCGGCGCCGCGGCGTCCGCACCGCCGACGGTCGGCGCGGCGCGCTCTGGGGCTCCCAGTTCGGAGGCCGGCCGGTCGAGCGTCGCCATCGGATCCTCCTGTGGGCCGCCCGATCGAGCGGCTTCTTGAAAGCGCTTTCAGATAGCCAGCGGCCGGGTGGGGTGTCAATATACTGCCGGTTCGGCCCGCTGCTGCTGGCCGGGCATCGCCGCATCGCGTATCCGGGGCCGTCGCGAGGGTCCGCGGGGCCGTTCTGGAGGGGGATCGATCTCAGTGCTGGACCTGCCGGAGGAGATCCTCGAGCCGCCGACGCGCAGCCCGGTGGCCCGGGACGTCGCCCGCCGTGCCGGCGTCTCGACCGCGACGGTGTCCCGGGTGCTGAACGGCTCCGCCGGGGTCCGGGCCGACAAGCGCGCGGCCGTAATGCGGGCCGCGCAGGATCTCGGCTTCGTCGCCAACGGGGCGGCCCGGGCGCTCTCGACGCGCCGGTTCATGGCGGTCGGCGCCGTCGTGCCCAACATCGAGAACGAGGCCTTCGTGCGCGTGCTGTCGAGCTTCCAGGACCGGCTGCGGCAGGCGGGCTACACCCTGATCGCGGCCAATGCCGGCTACGACCTGGAGGACGAGCTCCGCGAGGCGACCTTCCTGCTCGAGCGCGGCGTCGACGGGCTGATGCTGGTCGGCGACATCCACCACCCGGACCTCCATGCCCGGATCGCCCGCGCCGGCATCCCGATGGTGCAGACCTTCAGCCTGTCCCGCGAGCGCCCCTGCGTGGGCTTCGACAACGCCGCCTCGGCGGCCCGGGCTGCTAACTACCTGATGGATCTCGGCCATCGCCGGATCGGGGTGATCTCGGGCCTGCGCAAGGACAACGACCGCGGCGGCGCCCGAGTGACGGGCATCGCGGCGGCGCTCGCGGCCCGCGGCCTGCGGCTCGCCCCGGAGCACGACGTCGAGATCTCCTACGGCATCGGCGGCGGCCGCGACGGGTTCCGCCAGATGCTGGCCGGCGGCCCGCCGCCGACCGCGATCATCTGCGGCACCGACCAGATCGCCTTCGGGGCGATGATCGAGGCCCGGGCAAGGGGGCTCTCCATTCCCGGCGACCTGTCGGTGATCGGCCACAACGATTCGGACTTCGCGCCCTTCCTCGACCCGGCGCTGACGACGATCCGCATCCACTCCGCCGAGATCGGCCACGCCGCCGGCGATCACCTGATCGCCCGGATCCAGGGGCGGCCGATGGTTCGCCTCACCGAGATCGACGCCGAGCTGATTCTGCGCGCCAGCACGGCCCCGCCGCGGCGTCTCGGCGCCTGATCTGCGCTATCTTGCCACCCGTTTGAAATCGCTTACAACATGCGGACCGGCCCCGGCCGGCTCCGTAGGCTCTCCGGAACACAGCATGGCTCCCCGCATCGTCCTCCTGCACGCGACGCCGGTCGCCATGGCGCCGATCCAGGCCGCCTTCGCCGAGCGCTGGCCGGAGGCCGAGACCGTCAACCTGCTCGACGACGGCCTGTCCCTCGACCGGGCGAAGGAGCCGGGCGCGATCTCGGAGGGGATGATCGAGCGCTTCGTGCGGTTCGGCCGCTACGGCCACGACATGGGCGCCGACGGCATCCTGATCACCTGCTCGGCCTTCGGTCCGGCGATCGACCGGCTGATCGAGTCCGTGCCGGTGCCGGTGCTCAAGCCCAACGAGGCGATGTTCCGCGCGGCGATCGCGCAGGGCGCGCGCATCGGCATGCTGGCGACCTTCGGCCCCTCGGTCGGCACGATGACGGACGAGTTCGAGGAGTTCGTCGCCGAGTCCGGGCGCCCGGCGAGCCTCCGGACGGTCCTGGTGGACGACGCGATGGCGCGGCTGCGCGCCGGCGATGCCGAGACGCACAACCGGCTGATCGCCGAGCGGGCACCGGACCTGCGCTACTGCGACGCGATCATGCTGGCGCATTTCTCCACCTCGCGCGCGGCCGAGGCCGTGCGTAAGGCCATCGACGTCCCGGTGCTGACCGCGCCCCACGCGGCGGTGGACCGGATGCGGGCGATGATCGAGACCGGCGGGAGCGCCTGACCATGAAGCTCGGTGCTTTCAAGAACCGTCTCAGCGGCCATTGCGGCTTCCTGTTCACGGAGCTGCCGCTGGCCGAGCGCTTCGCGGCCGCGGCCCGGGCGGGCTTTCGCGCCGTCGAGCACCCGAACCTGTTCGCGACGCCGGCCCGAGAGGTCGCGGGCTGGCTGGAGCGGGCGGGCGTGCCGCTGGTCCAGACCGGCTTCCCGGCGGGAGACGCCGCCAAGGGCGAGAAGGGCTTCGCGGCCCTGCCCGACCGGATCGATTACTTCCGCTCCACGATCGAGCCGACCCTGGACTACGTCGCGCAGCTCGGCTGCCGGATGGTCCACCCGATGGCGGGCGTCCGGCCCGCGGGGGTGGAGCGGGCGCGGCTCTGGGACACCTACCTCGACAACCTCGCCTTCGCGGCCGACGCCGCCGGCGCGCGCGGCATGACGGTGATCGTCGAGCCGATCGGTCCCGGCTCGATCGCCGACTACGTGATCGACGACCCGCTGCTGGCGGTCGAGGCGATCCGGGCGATCGGTCGCGACAACGTCAAGCTGCTGTTCGACGCCTATCACTGCGTGTGCCTCGGCCACGACCCGGCGGCGCTGATCCGCGCGCACGCGCCGCTCATCGCCCATGTCCAGATCGCCGACGATCCGGGGCGGCACGAGCCCGGGACCGGCACGATCGCCTTCGACCCGATCTTCACCGCCCTGGAGGAGGTCGGCTATTCCGGCTACGTCGGCTGCGAGTACCATCCCGCGGCCGGCACCGAGGCGGGGCTCGGCTGGATGCGGGCGGCTTAGCGCCGGGGCCTCAGAACCGGGCGGCGACGCCGCCGATGATCGTGCGGGGCTGTCCCGGCATCGCGTAGCGGTTCTGGAACGCGCGGTCGTAGAACGTCGCGTCGAACACGTTGTCGACGTTGAGGTAGATCCGCACGCCCGGCGCGATCTGGTAGTACGAGATCAGGTTGACCAGCGTGTATTGCGGCAGGTTGAAGGTCGCGAGCGCCGTCCCCGCGGCGCGCCGGCCGACGAAGTCGAGCCCGCCGCCCAGCCCGAGCCCCTTCAGGTCGCCGCTCTGGAACTCGTAGACGGTCTGGAACGCGAGGCTGTTGGCAGGCACGTTGGCGATGCGCGTGCCGACCGGCAGGGTGTTGTCGCGGGCGACGGCCGCGTCGACGCGCGTGTAGGTCCCGATCACGCGCCAGCCCGGGGCCAGGTAGCCGGCGGCGGTCAGGTCGAAGCCGCGGCTGCGGACCGTGCCGGTGGCCACGCTGAAGTTCGGGTCGACCGGATCGGTGCTCAGGACGTTGGTGCGCCGGATCTCGAACAGGGCGGCGGTGGCGTCGAGGCGCCCGTCGAGCAGGCTGACCTTCGCGCCGGCCTCGTAGCCCTCGCCCTCCTCGAACGCGAAGGGCCGGCCGCTGCGATCCGTGCCGATATTGGGCCGGAACGAGCGCGCGTAGTTGCCGTAGAGCGCGACCGTGTCGGTCAGGTCGTAGAGCAGGCCGAAGCGCGGCGTCGCCACCAGACCCTGCAGGCTGGTGGTGCTCTTCGTCAGGTTGTTCGTCGAGACCAGCCCGAGGTCCTCGACCCGGACGCCCAGGAGGGCGTGGAGGCGGGGCGTGAGGTCGATCTGGTCCTGCACGTAGCCGGCGTAGCTCTCGGTTTTCTGCAGAAAGTTCGTGACCCGCGCGGTGATCGGCGGCAGCGGCTGGCCGTAGCGCGGCGCCAGCAGGTCGAGGAGGAACGGGTTCGTCGCGACGTTCGAGCGGTTGAACACCTCCCGGTAGCGGTAGCTGTCGTATTCCAGCCCGAGCAGGAGCGTGTGGCGGAACGGGCCGGTATCGAACTTGCCCGCGAGATTCGCCTGCAGGTCGAGGTCGGACCACGTCAGGTCCCGCCATTCCAGGGTCCGCCGCTGGGTCCGGCCATCCGGCAGCAGGCCGATGGCGCCGACCCCGTAGCCCGACAGGTTCCCGCCGAGAACCTGGGCGCCGACGTTCAGCACCCAGTCCTGATCGAACCGGTGCTCGACGCGCAGCTGGCCGAGGGCGTTGTCGACATGGGCCGGCGGCAGGCCCGGCTCGCCGATGAAGCGGCTGCGCGGCAGGGCGCGCACGTTGCCCCCCAGCGGGACGATGCCGCGGTCGAAGGTCTGCGCCGTGCTGACAAAGTCACCCTCCAGGGTGACGGTCGTGTCCGCATTCGGCTTCCAGGCGATGACCGGGGCGAGGGCGTAGCGGTCGCTGGTGACGAAGTCCCGGAAGCTGCCGTTGTCCTCGACGGCGCCGGTGACGCGGGCCAGTACCTGCCCGCTCTCGTCGAGGGCGCCGGTCGCGTCGAAGGTGCTCCGCTTGGCGCCGAAGCTGCCGTACTGCGTGCCGACCGTGAGGGAGCGGGCCGCCAGCGGCTGCTTGGTCACGATGTTGAAGGTGCCGCCGGGATCGCCGCGGCCGTACAGAAAGGCCGAGGGGCCCTTGAGGACCTCGATGCGCTCGATGGAGACGATGTCGGGGCTGTTCGGGTAGCCGCGGTTGATCGGGAACCCATTGCGGTAATACTCGCCGGTCGCCACGCCGCGGATCGTGAACTCGGTCAGACCGAGACCGCCGAAATTGTTGCCGCGGCCGACGCCCGCGAGGTCGAGGGCGCTGTCGATCCGCGTCGCCGCCGCGTCCTCCAGCACCTCCTGCGGCACCGCCACGACGGTCTGCGGCACCTCGCGGACGGGCGTGTCGGTCCGCGTGGCGCTCACCGCCCGCGTGGCCCGGTAACCGTCGACGCGGGACGTCCCGTCGCCGGTCCCCGCCACCGACAGCTCCTCCAGCTGGACTTCCTGGGAACTGTCAACGGCAAGTTGAGCCCAGCCTGGAGACGGGAGCAATACCGGAGCGAGGAAGAGGGAGATTCTGGCTGCGCGCCCGGAAACGCCGCGCGAAGCCCGCGTGCAAGACCTTGCACAGTTACGCCGTACCACGATGTCGACCATTCTGTTTCGAGTGGCGCCAGATACGGTGCGGAAACATTCACGGTCAAGCTTGACTGCCGGCAGGTTCTCCAGGCTAGATTTTGAATAACTACAATCTGAGCGGGATCGACGGTGCGCTCGCACGGGGCGCGCGAAGACGCCGTCGTCGCCGGTTCGAGCGGTGAGGGATGGGGACGGTCGCTCCGGCGCCCGGGCTCGGTACACGCCTGGTCGCGGGGCAACTTCACAGACGACGCCTTGCGCGCCGTCCGAGCGATCCTGACCGGTTCTATCGCCGCCCAGACAGGGCGGAGCGGGACCTGTTCCCGGTCAGGCGCCGCCGAGCAGCCGCGCCCGGCGCTCGAGGACCGTGGGCCAGACCTCGGGATTGACGAGCCGCGGCGGCGTCTCGCCCCGGAGCAGGCCGACGATCTGCTCGGCCCCCCAGGCGGCCACGTTGCGCCGCGCCTCGTGTGTGACGCCGGCGGTGTGGTAGGTCGCCGCCACGGTGTCGAGCTGCAGCAGGGCCGCGTCGAGGGACGGCGGTTCCGGCGACCAGACATCGAGGCCCGCCCCGGCGAGATGGCCGGCGGCGAGTGCGGCGGCGAGCGCCGCCTCGTCGTGGACCCCGCCCCGGGCGGTGGTGATGAACAGCGCCCCCGGCTTCATCGCGGCGAAGGACGCGGCGTCGAAGCTGCCCCGGGTGGTGTCGTCGAGGGGGCAGTGCAGGGACACAATGTCGGACTCGGCGAGCAGCCGCGCCCGGTCCACCGGCTCCGCGCCGCGGGCCCGGATCTCCGCGTCCGGGAGCAGGGGATCGTGGGCGAGAACCCGCATGTCGAAGCCGCGGGCCAGCTTGGCGACCTCCCGGCCGGTATGACCGATCCCGATCAGGCCCAGGGTCGCGCCGCCGATCTCGTGGCCCATGAGCGATTCGCGGGTGAAGCCGCGCGCGGTCCGGAGCAGGCGGTCCGAGACGCAGATCTTGCGCGAGACGGCGAGCATCAGGCCGATCGCCAGCTCGGCCACCGAGCGGGCATTGCCGCCCACCTGGTTCACCACCGCGACGCCGGCCCGGGTGCAGGCGGCGGCGTCCACCGTGTCGAAGCCCGCCCCGGCCGACGAGACCGCGAGCAGGTTCGGGCATTCGGCGAGCAGCGCGTCGGTCACGTGCCAGCGGCGCGGCAGCTCGTCCCGCGCCGGCGAGACGTGGAGGACGTGGGCCCGCGCGAGCAGCGCCGCGAGCGCGTCCTCCGGTCCCTGCAGGTCGCCGACCTGCAGGTCGATGTCGGGCTCGGCCCCCAGGCGCGCGTCGAAGACCGGATTGATCCAGACGTTGAATCGGCAGACGCGCTTGAGGGCCGACACCCGGTTCAGCCCTTCACCACCGCGTCGATCGCGTCGATGACGTGGTCGATGTTGTGGGTGTTGACGGCGGCGACGCAGATCCGGCCGGTCTCCAGGGCGTAGACCTCGTGCTCCTCGCGCAGGCGGGTGGCCTCGGCGGGGCTCAGGCCCGTGTAGGAGAACATGCCCTTCTGCGCCTTGATGGCGTCGAAGCCGCGCTCCGGGTGGCGCTGCTGCAGGCTGTCGGCCATCCGCTCGCGCATGGCGCGGATCCGGTCCCGCATCTCGCCGAGTTCCCGCTCCCAGTCGGCGCGCAGCTCCGGGTCGGTGAGCACGATCTCGACGATCGCGGCGCCGTGGGTGTGCGGGTTGGAGTAGCTCGCCCGGACGAGGCGCTTGGCGAAAGCCTCGACCTTGGCCTTCGCGGCCGGGTTCTCGGCCACGATGGTCAGCGCGCCGACGCGCTCGCCGTAGAGCGAGAACGACTTCGAGAACGAGGAGGCGACCAGGAATTCCTGGCCCGACTCGGCGAACAGGCGCACCGGCTCGGCGTCGGCGTCGAGGCCGTTGCCGAAGCCCTGGTAGGCGATGTCGAGGAACGGGATCAGGCCGCGCTCGGCCATCAGGGGCACGAGGTCCCGCCACTCGTCGAGGCCGAGATCGGCGCCCGTCGGGTTGTGGCAGCAGGCGTGCAGCACCACGATCGAGCCCTTCGGCAGATCCTGGAGATAGGCCTTCATGGCCGGGTAGTCGGCGCCGCCGGTCTCGGCCGAGAAGTAGGGATAGTCGACCACGGTGAAGCCGGCCTGGCTGAACAGCGCCTTGTGGTTCTCCCAGCTCGGGTTGCTAACCGCCACGGTGGCGTTCGGGTAGAGCTTGGCGAGCAGGTCGGCGCCGGTCTTCAGGGCGCCGGTGCCGCCGATGCTCTGGAGCGTCGCGGCCCGGTTCTGGGACAGGATCGGCGCGCCCTTGCCGAACAGGAGTTCCTGGACCGCGTCGCGGAACGGCTTGGTGCCCTCGATCGGCCGGTAGGTCTTCGGCAGGCCCTTCTCGATCCAGCGCTTCTCGGCGGTCTGCACGGCGCGCAGGCGCGGCACCTTGCCGTCCGCGTCCGTGTACACGCCGACCACGAGGTTGAGCTTCTTGGGGCTCGGATCGGCGTTGAAGGCCTCGAACAGGCGCATGATCGGGTCGAGCGGCGCGTCCTGGATGCCGGCGAACAGCGAGGTCATGATCGTCAATCGTCCCAGAGGGTCTCGGCCGGCGACGCGTGGAAGGGCGCCGGCACGCCCGGCGACGGGCCGGGCCGACGCCCTTATTCCGCACATCGCGCCCGCCCGCCAGCGCTTCCGCGCGCATCAGCGTCCCGATCCGCTCAACGATCTGCACGACGCTGCGCCGGACGATAGTCCGGGCGATCCGGGTCCGGCGCCCTTCCGGTCGAGGCGGAGACGGTCCTAGAATGCCGCCATGATCCGTCGCCTCCTCCCGTTCCTCGCCCTTCTCCTCGCGGCCGCCCCGGCCGTCGCGCAGGCACCGGTGCGGATCGGGCTGTCGGCGCCGCTGACCGGTCCGGATTCCGCCTTCGGCCAGGGGCTCCGGCAGGGCGCCGAGCAGGCGGTGGCCGACCTCAACCGCGCCGCGGGCGGGCGCCCGCGCTGGGTCCTCGTCCCGGCCGACGACGGCGGCGAGGCCCGGCAGGCCGTCGCCGTCGCGAAGAAGTTCGCCGCCGACGGCGTGCGCCTCGTCGTCGGGCCGCTCGAATCCGGGGCGGTCGCGGCCGCGGCGCCCGTCTACGAGGAGGCGGGGGCGGTCATGGTGGCGCCCGCGGCGGCCTACGGGCCGCTGACCGGGCGGGGCCTGTGGAACCTGTTCCGTCTCGGACCGAGCGACGCCCAGCAGGGTCGGGCGGCCGGGGCCTACCTCGCGAAGGCCTTCGCGGGGCGCCGGGTCGGGATCCTCAGCGACCGGTCGACCTTCGGCCGCGGCCTCGCCGACGCGGTGGCGGCGCGGCTGAAGGAGGCCGGCACGCCGGAGGTGCTGTTCGACGGCTTCCCCCGGGGCACCCGCGACCTCGCGGACCTCGTCGCGCGGCTGAAGGCGGCGCGCCTCGACGCGGTGTATTTCGGCGGCCTCGCGCCCGAGGCCGCGACCCTGCTCCGCGCCATGCGCGAGGCCGGCCTCGGCGCGACGCTGGTGGCAAGCGACGGCATCCTCGACCCCGCCTTCGCCGCCGCGGCCGACGGGGACGGGGAGGGGACGGTCATGACCCTGGTTCCCGATCCGCCGCGCCTGCCCGAGACCCGCGGCGCCCGCCCGGCGCCGCGCTCCCCCGAGGCGGAGAGCGTCGCGGCCAACGCCTACGCGGCCGTGGAGCTCCTGGCGCAGGCGACCGAGCGCGCCCGCGCCGCCGACCCGAGGACCGGCCGCATCGCCGACGGCCGCAAGGTGGCCGAGGCCGTGCGGACGGGGCCGTCCCGGACGCTGCTCGGATCGGTAGCCTTCGACCCGCGGGGCGACCGCGCCGCAGCACCGATCGCCCTGCGGATCTGGCGCCGGACGCCGGACGGTCGCCTCGACTACGCCGGCAACGACGCCGAGCCCTGAGAGCCGGCAAAACGTGTCGATGACGGAACGTGTTCGGTGTCCGTGACTTGCGGCCGGTTCCCGCGGGGACTACATGCGGGCGGTGCTGCTGAGCTGGCGCGGGCGGTCCACCGGATCGGATCCGCGCCCTGCGGCGTTTCCCGAGCTCGATGACAGCCGAACACGCATTGCCGGAACGCCTGCTGCCGGACGGTCCGACTGGAGAAGGTGCATGGCGAAAGAAGAATTGATGCAGTTCGATGGTCTCGTGATCGAGATCCTGCCGGATGCGCGCTACCGCGTGCAGCTCGACCAGGGCCACGAGATCGTGGCCTACACGGCCGGCAAGATGAAGAAGAACCGCATCAAGACGCTGGCGGGCGACCGGGTGACGGTCGAGATGTCGCCCTACGACCTCGAGAAGGGCCGCCTCGTGTTCCGCCACAAGGACGAGCGCTCGTCCGGACCCCGCCCGCCGGTGCGCGGCGGCCAGTTCCGCCGCCGTTGACGACCGGGCGCGCGAGCCGGACTTCCCCGGCCGCGCCCGCCTACCTGCTGCTGACCGTCACGGCGCTCCTCTGGGCCGGCAACGCCGTCACCAGCCGCTGGGCGCCCGGTCACGTCTCGCCCCAGGTCATCACGACGCTCCGCTGGGCGGTGGCCTGCCTGGCGCTGATGCCCTTCGCCGGGCGCCGGCTCGCCGCCGCGTGGCCGCTGCTGCGGCCGCACTGGCTGCGCATCCTGCTGATGGGCGGCCTCGGCTACACGGCCTTCAACTGCCTGTTCTACGCGGCCGGGGTGCATACCGGCGCGATCAACCTCGCCCTGTTCCAGGGGGCGATCCCCGTGCTGGTGATCGTCATGAACCGGCTCGCCTACCGGGTGCCGGTCACGCCGGGACAGATGCTGGGCGTGGCGCTGACCCTGGTCGGCGCCGGCCTCGCGGCGACGCACGGCGACCTGTCCGTGCTCACGACCCTCGCGTTCAACCGCGGCGACGTGCTCGTCTTCGGCGCCTGCCTGCTCTACGCGGGCTACACGATCTTCCTGCCGACGCGCCCGAAGGTGCCGGCCCTGGTGTTCTTCGCCGCGATGGCGGTCGCGGCCTTCGTCACCTCGCTGCCGCCGCTCGCCATCGAGTGGGCGACGGGCCACGCCGTCTGGCCCAACCGCGAGGGCTGGCTGATGGTCGCCTTCGTGGGCCTCGGGCCGTCGCTGCTGGCGCAGCTCTTCTTCATGCGCGGCGTCGAGATCATCGGCCCGAACCGCGCCGGCCTGTTCGTCAACCTCGTGCCGATCTTCGGCGCGATCCTCGCCGTCCTGCTGGTCGGCGAGCCGTTCGGCGCGACGGAAGGGGTCGCCCTGGCCCTGGTGCTGGCCGGGATCGCCTGCGCCGAGCGCCTGAAACCGGCGCCCGCCGCAGAGGCGACTCCGGAAGCCGCCTACTCGCAGACGCGGACGCGGCGGATGTAGACGTCGCCGTAGGCATCGTAGGTCCGGCGGCGCTCGAAGTGGCAGACCGGGCCGTAATCCTCCTCGACGTAGACCGGCGGCGGGGCGCGGTAGACCGGGCGGCCCGGGTAGTAGCCGTTGTTGGCCGACGCGATGGCGCCGCCGACGGCCAGGCCGCCGAGCACGCCGAGGGCGGCCGCGCCTCCGGCGCCGATGCCGTCGCGGGCCTGGGCGGCCGGCGCGAGCGTGGCGAGGCTCCCGACGACAAGGCTCGTCGCGAGAAGGTACTTCATGACATCCCCCTGAAAGCAGGCGATTCGTGCCGATCGATCGGCACAGAGCTGCTAGCACACCCGAGCTTTGGGGCGTTTGTTCGGCCGCACGTGCCGGCTTGACGTGAGGTGCTCCGCCGCACCAAACCCGGGGGCGAGCCGGGGGGCGAGCGAGAGGAGCAGCGACCGTCATGGTGACACGGGGCTTCGTCGGACGCAGGCAGCCGCCCGAGACCGGCGCGCGCCTGCCGCCGGGTCAGTATCTCACCGACGATTTCCCGATCCTCCAGATCGGCCCCAACCCGACCGTCGACATGGCCACGTGGCGCTTCACGCTGCGCGAGGGGTCCCGGCCGATCAAGGCGTGGAGCTGGGCGGAGTTCGAGTCGCTGCCCCGCACGACCTGGCGCGGCGACATCCACTGCGTCACCAAGTGGTCGAAGTTCGACACGACCTGGGAGGGCGTCAGCTTCGACGACATCCTGGCCGATGCCGGGATCGCGGCGCCGACCGGCTACCTCCTGGCGGAATCCCACGACGACTACACCACGAACGTGCCGGTGGCCGACCTCGTGGGCGGCCGCGCCCTGGTGGCGACGCGCTACGAGGGCCAGCCGATCCATCCGGATCACGGCGGCCCGGCGCGGCTGTTCGTGCCGCATCTCTACTTCTGGAAGAGCGCCAAGTGGGTGAAGGGCCTCCGGTTCACCCAGACCGACACGGCCGGCTTCTGGGAGCTGCGCGGTTACCACATGTACGGGGATCCCTGGCGTGAGCAGCGCTACATCGGTGACTGAGGCGATTCCTGAGGTGGCGACTGGCGCGGTGACGGACACAGTGACGGACACAGTGACGGACACAGTGACTGACCCGGCGTTCGAGCCCATCGTCTTCCGCTGGCACGAGGCGGAGATCACCGCGATCGCGCCGGTCACGCCGCACGTGAAGAGCGTCCGGCTGCGCTGCAGCCTCGCCGGGTCCTACCGGGCCGGACAGCACGTCGATGTCCGGCTCACCGCCGAGGACGGCTACCAGGCGCAGCGCAGCTACTCCATCGCCTCGGCGCAGGACGGCAGCGGCACCCTGGAGCTGATGATCGAGGCCCTGCCGGACGGCGAGGTGTCCGGCTGGTTCTCGCACTGCGCCGAGGTCGGCGACCGGGTCGAGCTGCGCGGGCCGATCGGCGGCTCGTTCTCCTGGGACGGGACCGACGGCGGGCCGCTGCTCCTCGGCGGCGGCGGATCCGGCGTGGTGCCGCTCCTGGCGATGCTGCGGCGGCGGGCACAGCACTGGCGGGCGATCCCGGCGGCGCTGATCTACTCGGCCCGCACCCGCGCGGAGGCGATCGCGGTCGCCGAGCTGGAGCGACTCGCCGAGACGGATCCCAACTTCTCCCTGCATCTCGCCACGACCCGCGAGCCCGGCGGCAAGCGGATCGACGCGCCCCTCGTCGCCGACGCCCTGGCGCGGATCGGGGCGCCCGGGAAGGTGTTCCTCTGTGGCTCGAACCGGTTCGTGGCCGCGGCCTCGGACCTGATCCTGGCGCAGGGCGTCGCGCCGGGCCTGATCCGCACCGAGCGCTTCGGCGCCTGAGCGAGGCCTGGCGCTTTCCGGCCGAGGATCTCGGCTCCGTCGTCGTTGCGAGCGGAGCGACGCAATCCGGAGTGCGCCACGTTCTCCAACGTCGCGCCGCCCCGGGTCGCTTCGCTGCGCTCGCGACGACGGAGCGGGTCGCACCGACCGAAGCGGTCGGCCGGAAGCCGTGTCAGGGGCTGAAGATCAGCACGAGGTAGACGAAGAACAGCACGAGGTGCACTGCGCCCTCCAGCACGGTGGTGCGCGAGCCCGAGAAGGTCTGGGCGCTGAGGATCAGCGTCACGGCCAGCAGGGTCATCTCGGTGGGCTTGAGGCCGAGCACCACGGTCTGGCCGGTGAGCAGCCCGATGGTGAGGATCGCCGGCACGGTGAGGCCGACCGTGGAGGTGGCCGCCCCCAGGCACAGGTTGATCGCCCGCTGGAGCTCGTTGCGGGCCACCGCCTTGAGCGCCGAGATCCCCTCCGGCGTGAACACGATGGCGGCGATCAGCACGCCGCCCAGCGCCGTCGGCGCGCCGAGCGCCGCGATGCCGTGGTCGAGGATCACCGCGAGGCTCTTGGCCAGGATCACGATCGGCAGGACGTTGGCGAGCAGCAGGCCGACATGCTTGGCGACGCTGCCGCCCGAGACCGGATCCGCGCCGTGCGGCGGCTCCGTCGCCTCGGGGATCTCCGCGTCGATGAAGAACTCGCTGTGGCGCCCGGTCTGGATCAGCAGGAACACGCCGTAGAGGGCGAGGGTGAACACCGAGAATGTGACCGCCTGAAGCGTCGTCAGGGTCCCGTCGCTGGTGGAGCTGGTGAAGTTCGGGATGATCAGCGCGATGGTGGTGAGCGGGATGATCACCGCCATGAAGGCCGAGGCGCCCTGGAGGTTGTAGCGCTGCTGGTGGTGGCGCAGGCCGCCGACCAGGAGACCCAGCCCGACCACGCCGTTCAGCACGATCATCAGCACTGCGAACATCGTGTCGCGGCCGAGGGTCGGCGCGTCCTTGGCCGACAGCATCACGGCGGAGATCAGCGCCACCTCGATGATGACGATGGCCAGCGTCAGGACCAGCGTCCCGAGGGGCTCGCCGAGGCGGTGTGCCAGTTCCTCGGCCTCGTGCACCACGCCGAAGGCGGCCCAGACGATCACGGCGAGCAGCCACGCGAACAGGCCCCCCGCGAACAGGGGCTGCGACAGGTCTCCGAGCCAGTCCTTGCCGAACCACGTGAAGGCGAGAACCGTCGCCCAGGCTACCGCCACCCGCAGGGCTGCCATCATGATGAACGTGTACTCCGCTCGGTTCGCGTCGGGCCTCGACGTGCGCGATTCACGGGAGCCTTAGCAGGTCGTCGGACCAGTGTCGGCGTCGACGGCCGATCGGCCGCGGGTCCATTCGCGCGCCGGTGAGGCGTGCCGGATCCCGGATCGAGCGCGCGCAACCGCCCCATGCTGCGACGGGAGTGGTCAGTCGGCCCGGTTGGCGTTACCTTCCGGGCACCCGAATAAAGTCCGGCGCCTGATTCCCCCGCCGCGCGATGGCGCGCTGCCGGGCGCGGCACGGCCGTTGAGAGTTCCCGAAGCTTGCCTTTCCCGACCCTGCCCGCCCCCCTCGCGCGGGCCCTGAGCGACCGCGGCTACGCCGACCCGACGCCGGTCCAGGCCGCCGTGCTGGAAGCCGCCGCCGGCTCCCGCGACCTCCTCGTCTCGGCCCAGACCGGGTCCGGCAAGACCGTGGCCTACGGCCTCGCCATGGCCAGCATGCTGATCGGGGAGGCCGAGCATCTGCCGCCCCCGGCGGCGCCCCTCGCCCTCGTGATCGCCCCGACCCGGGAACTCGCACTGCAGGTCCAGCGGGAGCTGTCCTGGCTCTACGGCCCGGCCGGTGGCCGGGTCGCGGCCTGCGTCGGCGGCATGGATCCGCGCCGGGAGAGCCGGATGCTCGCGGACGGCACCCACATCGTGGTGGGGACGCCGGGCCGCCTGCGCGACCACCTCGAGCGCCGCAATCTCGACCCGACGGCGCTGCGCGCCGTGGTCCTCGACGAGGCGGACGAGATGCTCGATCTCGGCTTCCGCGAGGACATCGAGTTCATCCTCTCGGCGACGCCCGCTGAGCGGGCCACCTACCTGTTCTCCGCGACGCTGCCGAAGGCGATCGAGACGCTGGCTGAGCGCTACCAGCGCGGAGCCCTCCGGCTCGCGATCAAGGGCGAGACCAAGGGCCACGCCGACATCGCCTACCGGGCGGTGCGGATCATGCCGCGGGAAACCGAGCACGTGGTGCTCAACCTCCTGCGCGAGGCGGACGCCAAGACCGCGATCGTCTTCTGCAACACCCGCAACGCCGTCCGGCACCTCCAGGCCAGCCTGACCGAGCGGGGCTTCTCGGTGGTGGCGCTCTCGGGCGAGCTGGGGCAGGGCGAGCGCAACGCCGCCCTCCAGGCCCTGCGCGACGGCCGCGCCCGCGTCTGCGTCGCCACCGACGTGGCCGCCCGCGGCATCGACCTGCCGTCGCTCAGCCTCGTCATCCACGCGGATCTCCCGCACGACGCCGAAGTCATGCAGCACCGCAGCGGCCGCACCGGCCGTGCCGGCCGCAAGGGCACCTCGGTGCTGCTGATCCCCAATTCCCGGCGGCGCCGGGCCGAGCAGATGTTCGCCATCGCCAAGGTGAGTCCCGAATGGTCGGGGCCGCCCTCGGCCGACGAGATCCGCCGGCTCGACGGCGAGCGCATGCTCTCCGACCCGCTCTTCGCCGAGCCGCCGGCCGAGGAGGACGTCGCGCTGGCCGAGACGCTGCTCGCCGGCAAGAGCCCCGAGGAACTCGCCGTGCTCCTGGCCCGCGTGTACCGCACCCGCCTGCCGGCCCCCGAGGAGGTCAGCGATCCGGGCGAGGGCCGCGTGCCCCGCGGCGAGCGGCCGCCCTACGACCCGATGGACCCGGAGCGGATCGCCGCCATGGGCCCGGCGGTCTGGTTCCGGCTGAATCTCGGCCGCCGCGACAACGCCGACCCGCGCCGGCTGCTGCCGATGCTGACCCGTCGGGGCGGGATCGGGCGCCAGGAGATCGGCGCCATCCGGATCTTCGACCGCGAGACCAAGTTCGAGGTGCGGGGCAACGCGGCGGCGCGCTTCGCCGAATCCTTCGCCCGCAACGGCTCGCCGGAGATCCAGGTCGAGGCGCTCGCGGGCGATGGGGCGCCGGCCGAGCGCCGGGGCCCGCCCGCCGGGCCGAAGGGTTTCGCGAGCCCGCGGGCCGGCAAGCACCAGCGCAAGGCCGAGCGCACCGGGCCGAAGGGCGACAAAGCCGGGCGCCAGACGGGCCGGGCCTGAGCGGCGGACCGCGATAGCCGTCCGGCCCCATGGTCGGGGCCGGCCGCGGCGGATCAGAAGACGTTCTTGACGGCGTCGCCGAGGGCGTCGACGCTCTCCTTCAGCTTCCGCCCGGCCGGTGCCAGGGACGGGAGCTTGATGCCGAGCACCTCGGTGTCCTCCGCCTCGGCGGGCTCCGCCTGGGCAACGGTCGCTGCGGCGCTCTTCGCCTTGTCGGCGGTCCGCGTCGGCGCGGGCGTTTGGCGGGTCGCCGCCTTGGGCGTGGGCTTCTCAGGGCGCTCGATCTTCTCGGCGCGCTCCGTCCTCTCCGATTTCCCGGAGCGCTCCGTCTTCTCGGCCCGCTCCTTCTTATCGGGACGCTCGGTCTTCTCCGCGCGCTCGGTGCTCTCCGCCACCGGCTTCGGCGCGGCCGGCTCGACGAGCTCGCGGGCCCGGACCGTCTCGGAGGCGCGGGGCGTCTGAAGCGCGGCCGTGCGGACCGGCGCCAGCGGCGCGACTTCCCGCGCGGCCGCGACCGGCGTGACGGGCGTCGGAACCGGGATGCGCTGCGTCGGCGCGACGGGGGCGGCGGCGACCTTCGCGGGCTGCGGGGCCGCCGGCCGCGGGGCGGCGGGCGCGGGCGGCGTCTGCGCGGGCGTGATCGCCGCGAAGGCTTCCGGCAGCGACACCATCCTGAGTGCCGGCGTCTCCGGCTTGGCGGGCTGCGCCGGGGCGGCCGCCGCCTGGACGGAGCCCTTGATGGCGGGCAGCCCGTCCTTCAGCTCCGGCCAGTCCGCGGCCTGCCGGGACGCGACGATCTTCACGGGGGTCGGCGCCGCGAGGCCGGCCATCACCGTCGAGGCGGCGACGCCGAAGCCGACCAGCGCGCCCGCGCCGACCACGCTGAACAGCACGACCTTGAGGTTCAGCGACAGCCCGGGCTTGGCCGACGGCATCCGGTCAGGCCGGGTCTCGGACGGGTCGAGGTTGAGATCGATCATAGGCCGGGGTCTCTGACACGATACACGCCGCGCGCGACCGGGCTCCCCTTCACCGGCCGCCACACTCCGAGGATTCGAAGGTGGTTCGACTCTGGTGGCGATAGAGGAGCTGCAATACGGCGCAATGATGTCGGTCCGAATTGCCTGCCCAGCCAGTCCTGGCGCGGCTATCCACAAGATTACGCCGCTCCGCTTAAGAATCGGTGTTCGCCCCCTCCGCGGCACCGGGGGCGGGGCGGCCTGAGCACGACCGGGTCGCCACTCTGCCGCCCCTCCGCGGCGGGCGCCATGGACTTCGCCGGCGCGGTCGCTATGCGTCAGCGCGTGGATACCCGCCCGAACCTGTCCCCGCGTTCCGAGACGGCCGAAACGCCGGACGCTCCCCGGCTCCGCCGCTGGCCCTGGTCGGCTTGGTCCACCCGCGCGCGGCTCGTCGCGGTGGTCCTGCTGATCGACGCCTTCGCGGCCGTGATCTCCTGCGCGGTCATCGTCCTGAACGCCCGGTCGGCCGTGCGCGTCGAGACCCGCGCGTCGCTCGCGACCGTCGAGTCGCTGGTGGCCGACACGATCCGCCTGTCCGACACGGCCGCGCCCGACACGCTGCTCCAGACCCTCGACCTGCGCTTCAAGGTCCTCCGGCACGTCCGGGTCGCGGTGCTCGACGCGGACGGCGACGAGGTCGGCAGGCCGCTGCCGCCGCCGCGCGCCGACCGGGAGGCGCCGCGCTGGTTCGCCGACCTGATCATGCCGCCGATCGAGCGCCACGCCCTTCCGATCGTCGTCAACGGGCGGCGGCTCGGCACGGCGCAGATCACCACGCAGCCGATGGACGAGATCGACGAGATCTGGGGCTACGCCCGGGCGCTCTCGCTGACCACCCTGGCGATCAACGCCGCGATGCTGATCGCCCTCTACATCGCGCTGGGCCGGATCCTCGCGCCGCTGCGGCGGCTCGGCGCCGGCCTGACCCAGCTCGAGCACCACGACTACACCGCCCGCCTGGAGCCCCCCGGCGCCCGGGAGTTGGCGGTGATCGCCGAGCGGTTCAACAAGGTCGCAGAGGCCCTGGGCGAGGTCCGGGCCGCCAACGGCCGCCTCAACCGCCAGCTCCTGACCGCGCAGGACGACGAGCGCCGCCGGACGGCCCTGGAACTGCACGACGAGTTCGGTCCGTGCCTGTTCGCCCTGGAGGCCAACGCCGCCTCGATCGGCCGCATCGCCTCCGGCACGGCCGAGCCGAGCCGCGAGAAGCTCGCCGCCCGGGCGGCCGAGATCAGCGCGATCGTCGGGCAGGTCCAGACCGTCAACCGGGAGCTCCTGAACCGCCTGCGGCCGCACGGCCTCGGGCAGGCGCCCCTGGCGACCTGCCTCGACCTGCTCCTGCGCGGCTTCGGGCAGCGCCATCCCGGCATCACCTTCTCCGGGCGCTTCGACGGGCTGGCCCGGGGCTACGGTGACCTCGTGGACCTCACGGTGTTCCGCTGCGTGCAGGAGAGCGCCACCAACGCCGTGCGGCACGGCGCCGCGACCCGGGTGGAGGCCGAGGCGGCCGAGACCGGCGGCCGGATCGACCTCACCATCCGCGACAATGGCACCGGAATTCCGCCGGAACACGGCACCGGCCTCGGTCTGTCGGGGATGCGCGAGCGCGTGGAGGCCCTCGACGGCACCTTCGCCCTTGACAATGCCGGCCCCGGGGCGATCGTCCGGATCACGATCCCCGTTCCGCCTGACCGGGGCGACGAGAACAACACCGCGCCGAGCGCATGAACGCCATCGCATCCCAGATCGACGCCGCCGCCACGCGCCTGCCGGTTCTCGTCATCGATGATCACCCCATCGTCCTGCAGGGCTGTCGACGCGTGCTGGAGGATTCCGGCGTCGAGACCATCGCGGAGGCGACGACGGTCGTCGGCGGCTACCGGATCTTCCACCGGCTCCGGCCGCCGGTCGTGATCTGCGACCTGACCTTCCAGGGCAGCGGCATGGCCGGGCTCGGCCTGATCCGGCGGATCCGGGCGGTCGCGCCCGAGACGCGCATCCTGGTCTTCAGCATGCACAACGATCCGGTGATCGTCGCCCGCGCCCTTGAGGCGGGGGCGCTGGGCTACGTCCTCAAGGACCACGCCTCGGCCGAGCTGTTCGAGGCCTTCGCCAAGGTCCGCGTCGGCGAGGTCTACCTCGACCGGCGGCTCGCCACCGAGGTGGCGATGCTGCGCGCCGACGCCCGCCGCGCGCCGGAATCGCAGCTGACCCCCCGCGAGCAGCAGATCCTGGCGCGCCTCGCGCAGGGCCGCTCCTACGGGGCCATCGCGGCCGACCTGTCGGTCAGCTACAAGACCGTGACGAACGCCTGCTCGCAGATGCGCCAGAAGCTCGGCGTGCGCACCCTCGCCGAGCTGATCCACGTCGCCGTCACCCACGCGCAGCGGCAGGGCTAGGCCGTGGCATCCCCCGGACCTGAGGGCGCCTTCTCCCGGGAGGCCTGGGCGCGCAACGCCGCCGCCTACGAGACCATCCGGTCGATGCCGTTCAACGCCGAGCTCGCCGCCGGCACGCTGCCGCAGGACCGGTTCCGGCACTACATCGTGCAGGACGCGCACTACCTGATCGGCTTCGGCCGGGCGCTGAGCCTCGCCGCCGCGAAGGCGCCGGATCCGGACACGATCGTGCAGTTCTCCCGCGCCGCGCAGGAGGCGATCGTGGTCGAGCGCGCCCTCCACGGTGGCTTCTTCCGCGACTACGGCATCGGGCCGGAGACCTTCGCGGCCACGCCCCTGACGCCGGCCTGCGACCACTACGTCAGCTACCTCACGGCCACCGCCTACGCCGAGCCCTACGCGGTCCTCTGCGCGGCCCTGCTGCCCTGCTTCTGGATCTACAAGGCGGTCGGCGACGACATCTTCGCCCGCGCGGCGCCCGACAACCCGTACCGCGCCTGGATCGACACCTACGCGGGCAACGATTTCGCCGCGGCGGTCGCGGCCATGATCGCCGCCACGGACCGCGCGGCGCGGGACGCGTCGGAGGCCGAGCGCGCGCGGATGCACCGGGCGTTCACGCAGGCCACCCGGCTCGAGTGGCAGTTCTGGGACAGCGCCTACCGCGACGCGGCTTGGGCCCTGTGATCCGCCCGGCGCGCCCGTGACCGCGCCGGAGGCCCGCCGCCGCGATCTCGTCGCCGCCGCGCTCGCCGCCGCCCTGGTCGCGCCGCTCCGTCCGGCCCTGGCCGAAACCGCCGGGGCGCCGGCGCCGATCCCGCCGGATCGGCCCGTCCGGATCGCCATGCTGGTCTATCCGGGCCTGACCGCGCTCGATCTCGTGGGGCCGCAGACCTTCCTCGCCGGCCTCGCGCCCGGCAGCCTCCACCTCGTCGGCGCGGAGCCCGGGCCGGTGACGAGCGACACCGGCCTCGTCCTGGTGGCGACCCACGGCTTCGCGACTTGCCCGGCGGATCTCGACGTCCTGTTCGTCCCCGGGGGCGACGGCACCCCCGCCCAGATGGGTGACGCCGCGCTCCTCGCCTTCCTGCGCGACCGCGCCGCGCGGGCCGGCTGGATCGCCAGCGTCTGCACCGGGTCGCTGATCCTCGGGGCGGCGGGCCTGCTGCGCGGCTACCGCGCGACGTCGCACTGGAGCGTGCGCGACGCGGTGCTGCCGCTCCTGGGCGCCCGGCCGGTGGCCGAGCGCGTCGTCTTCGACCGCGACCGCGTCACCGCGGCCGGGGTCTCGGCGGGGCTCGATCTCGGGCTGGCGCTCGCCGCGCGCCTGCGCGGGGATTCCTACGCCCGCACCGCGCAGCTCGTCGCCGAGTACGCCCCGGCGCCGCCCTTCCGCGCCGGCACGCCCGCCGAGGCCGGGCCCGCAACCGTCCGGGCGGCCGAGGCGATCCTCGCGCCGCTGGTGACGGGGGCGGAGGCCGCAGCGCGCCGGTGAGCGCCGCGCCGGCGATGCAACCGGGCCACGGTCCGGCGCGACGTGCGGCGGCGTGCTTGACGGCGCGCCGCCGGGGCCCGAACTGTTGCGGTGCACGATCCCCCGGAGCCGCCATGTCCCTGATCGCACGCCTGCGCGCCTACGCGGCCGAGGCTCTCGGCGTCGGCACGCAGGAGACCGTGGACGAGACGCATCTCGCGGCGACCGCGCTCCTCGTCCACGTCGCCCGCGTCGACGGCATCCTGGCGCCGGCCGAGAGCGAGCGCCTCTCGCGCCTCGTGCAGGGCCACTACGCCGACGGTCCGGACGCGGCGCGGGCGCTGATCGAGCGCGCCGCCGCCATGGATTCGGAGGTGCGCGACGTGGCGAGCCTCGTGGAGATGATCCCGCACGAGGCCGACCGGTCCGAGCGCGAGGAGTTGCTGACCATGGCGTGGTCGGTCGCGGCGGCGGACGGCAACGTCGACGAGTTCGAGGAGGCGCTGGTCGAGCGCCTCGGCCGCCTGCTCGGCTTCGACGAGGCCGCCATCGCGGCGGCCCGCCGCAGCGGACAGCAGGGCGTCGCGGCCGCGTAGTCCCGGCCGCCCGCGATGATCGCCAGCCTGGCCCTGATCCTGCTCGCGCAGCTGCTGGGCGAAGCCCTCGCGCGGGGCGCGGGCGTCCCGATCCCGGGGCCGGTGATCGGCATGGGCCTGATGTTCGCGTTCCTGGTGCTGCGCGACAATGCCCGCCTCGGCCTGCCGCGCGTGCTGCCGAAGCCGCTGACCGACGGGACGCTCGAGACGACCGCGCGCGGGCTGCTGATGAACCTGTCGCTCCTGTTCGTCCCCGCGGGCGTCGGCGTCGTCGGCCGCCTCGACCTGCTGCGGGCGCAGGGCGCCAAGCTGGCCCTCGTGCTGGTCGTCTCGACCGCCCTTTCGCTGCTGGTCACCGTCCTGGTGTTCCGCGCCGTCGCCGCGCTGGTCGAGCGGCGCGGGACCGACGGGGAGCCCTGACGGGTGGGCGGCGACTTCTCGCTCTGGGTCTACCTCGCCAAGACGCCGCTCCTGTGGCTGACGGTGACGCTGACCGCCTACGTCCTGGCGGACCGGATCGCCGCCGTGACCGGCCGGCACCCGATCGCCAACCCCGTCCTCATCACCGTCGTCCTGGTCGGGGCGGTCCTGGCCGTCACCGGCACGCCCTACGGGGCCTATTTCGAAGGCGCGCAGTTCGTCCACTTCCTGCTCGGGCCCGCCACCGTGGTGCTGGCGATGCCGCTCTACGAGCGGCGGGCGACCGTCCTGCGCGCCCTCGCGCCGATGCTGGCGGCCCTCGCCGCCGGCTCGGCCACCACCCTCGCCGTGGTGATCGGCCTCGCGCGCCTCCTCGACATCCCGCAGCCGATCCTCGTCTCGCTGGCACCGAAATCCGTGACCTCGGGCGTCGCGATGGGCATCGCGGAGGCGCTCGGCGGCGACCCGACGCTCACGGCCATCCTGGTGATCCTCACCGGCATCATCGGGGCGATCCTCGTGACGCCGATGATGAACCTCCTCCGGATCCGCGACATGCGCGCCCGCGGCTTCGCGGCCGGGCTCGCGGCCCACGGCATCGGGACGGCCCGCGCCTTCCAGGTCAGCGAGGTCGCCGGCACCTTCGCGGGCATCGCCATGGGGCTCAACGCCTTCCTGACGGCGATCCTCGCGCCCCTGGCGCTGCACCTGCTGTTCTGAGGCCTCAGGCGTCCAGCCGGTCGGCCACCGCCTCGGCGAGCGAGAGGCTGGAGGTCAGGCCTGGGCTCTCGATCCCGAACAGGTGCACGATCCCCGGCAGGCCGTGCTCGGCCGGCCCGTCGATCCGGAAGTCGGCCGCCGCCTCGCCGGGCCCGGTCAGCTTCGGCCGCAGGCCGGCGTAGTCCGGGTACAGCGCCCCGTCGGGCAGGCCGGGCCAGTAGCGCCGAATCGCGCCGTAGAAGGCCTCGGCGCGCGCGGGATCGACCCGGTAGTCGAACCCGTCGACCCACTCCACGTCGGGCCCGAAGCGGGTGCGGCCGGCGAGGTCGAGGGTGAGGTGAATGCCGAGGCCGCCGTCGATCCGCGGCGCCGGGTAGATCAGCCGCGAGAAGGCCGGCTTGCCGGTGCAGCCGAAGTAGTTGCCGCGGGCGAGGCGCAGCGTCGGGACGCGCTCGGCCGGGTAGCCCTCCGTGCGGGCGGCCAGGGCCGGGGCGCCGAAGCTCGCGGCGTTGACCACCGCGTCGAAGGCCATCGTGCCGGGCTCGGCGCCGCCGAACGCGGCCTGCCACTGCCCGTCCCGCCGCGTCAGGCCCTCGACCGGGGTGCGCAGGGCGAGCGCGCCGCCGTGATCCTCGATCGCCCCGAGCAGGGCGAGCATCAGCGCGTGGCTGTCGACGACGCCGGTGCGCGGCGAGTGCAGCGCCACCGTGCAGGCGAGATTCGGCTCCAGCTGCCGGGCGGCGCGCCCGTCGAGGAGTTCGAGGCCCGGGACGCCGTTGGCCTCGCCCTGGCGTCGGATCGCCGCGATCTTCTCGGCCTCCGCGTCGTCGGAGGCGACGATCAGCTTGCCGCACGCGCGATGCGGGACGCCGTGACTCGCGCAAAAGTTGTATAAGCGCCGGGCGCCCTCGACGCAGTGGTGCGCGCGCTCGGATCCGCCCGGGTAGTACATGCCGGCGTGGATCACTTCCGAGCTGCGGGAGGAGACCCCCGTTCCGAAGGCGTCCTCGGCTTCCGCCACGATGACGGCATGCCCGCGCAGCGCGAGTGCCCGCCCGATGGCGAGTCCGACGACGCCGGCTCCGACGACCAGGGCCTCCATGTCTTCGCGTTCTCCAACGCGCCCGGTTGGGCAGGTGAGTCCTCAATACCGCACTTGAGCCGGAACAACGACGCGCCCGTTGATTCGTCGTTGACCCTAAATCTCAATCCTAAGTAGAAATATCGGCGCGATAAATGCGCGGCTCGGTTGTAGCGACGGCGGACTGGCCCATAATGAGGCCATCCGCCGCCTCCGGCCGAGGCCGAGAACGTCTCAGGGACATGCACCGGCCGTCGGCGGCGAAGAGCCCGACGGAAACCGACGAGAGCCACATCCGAAACACGTAGAATCGAGGTGACGACCATGCAGATGACATCGCCGAGCGTCGAACTCGCCGCAAAGATCCTGAGCGCCTACGTCACGCGCAACAGTGTCCCGGCGGGAACGCTGCCCGACCTGCTCTCCGAGGTACACCGCTCGATCACCGCCCTGGACCAGCCGGCGGAGCCGCAGGTCCGGCGGCCGACCGAGGCGCAGATCCGGGCCTCGATCCGGCCCGACACGCTCATCAGCTTCGAGGACGGCAAGCCCTACAAGGCCCTGCGGCGTCACCTGACGATGCGCGGCCTCACACCCGAGGCCTACAAGGCCAAGTGGGGCCTGCCCGTCGATTACCCGCTGGTCTCGGCGGTCTACAGCGCCCGCCGCTCGACGATCTCCCGCCAGATCGGCGAGGGCCAGCGCCTGCGGATGCAGCAGGCCGCGGAGTAACGGGCATCGGTCGCCGGCGCGCGAGGCCGGCGACCGATCCTCACGGCCAGCCCGGATTCTGCGCCTCGGCGCCGGCGGTCGCCACCTCCTGGATCAGCAGGGCCACGAGTCCGGACCATCCGGTCTGGTGCGACGCGCCGACCCCGCGGCCGCTGTCCCCGTGGTAGTACTCGTAGAACAGGACGAGGTCGCGGAAATGCGGATCCTCCTGCTCGATCCGGCTGTCGCCGTAGACCGGCCTGCGCCCGTCCGGCCGGCGGGTCGAGAGGCTGATCAGCCGCCGTGACAGGTGGGCGGCGATCTCCCGGAGCGCGTAGGTCCGGCCCGACCCGGTCGGCGCCTCGACCCGGAAATCCGGGCCGTAATAGTCGTGGAAGCGGTTCAGCCCGGCGATGAGCAGGTAGTTGACCGGCATCCACACCGGTCCCCGCCAGTTCGAGTTGCCGCCGAACAGCCGCGAGCGCGACTCGGCCGGCTCGTAGGCGAGCCCCAGGTCCCGCCCGTCCCAGGCGAAGCAGAACGGCGTGTCCGCGTAGACGCGGGACACGGCGCGCAGCCCGTAATCCGATAGGAACTCGTTCGGGTCCAGGGCGCGGTGGAGCAGGGCCTTCAGCCGGTGCCCGCGCAGCAGCGACAGCAGCGCCGTCTGGCCCTCGCCGGGCTCGTTCCAGCGCGAGACCAGGGTCGCGAGGTCCGGGCGGTTCTTGAGGAAGAACACCATCCGGCTGCGCAGGGACGGCAGCCGCGCGAGGTCGCACTCGTTGATCACCGCGACCGCGAAGATCGGGATCAGGCCGACCATGGTCCGGGCGCGGATCGGGAGGCGCTGCCCGTCGCGCGTCTCGATCACGTCGTAGAAGAAGCCGTCCGGCTCGTCCCACACGCCCGCGCCCGTGGCGCCCGCGATGAGGAGGAAGTGCTCGAAGAATTTCTCCGCCATGTCCTCGAAGGTCGGATCCTCGAGGGCGAGCTCGATGGCGATCCGCATCAGGTTCAGCGCGTAGGTCGCCATCCAGGCCGTGGCGTCGGACTGGGTCAGCGTGGCGCCGTCGCCCACCGGCTTCGATCGGTCGAAGATCCCGATGTTGTCGAGGCCGAGGAAGCCGCCCTGGAACAGGTTGCGGTCGTCCGAATCCTTCCGGTTCACCCACCACGTGAAGTTGAGGGTGAGCTTGTTGAAGATCCGCTTGAGGAAGGCGTGGTCCGGTTTGCCGGTGAGCGCCCGGTCCAGCTCGAACACCCGCCAGGCGGCCAGCGCGTGGACCGGCGGGTTGGCGTCCCCGAAGCCCCACTCGTAGGCCGGCAGCGCGGCGTTCGGGTGGGTGTAGGCCTCGTCGACCAGCAGTAGGAGCTGGTTCTTGGCGAAGTCCGGGTCGATGAGCCCGAACACGATCGCCTGCAGGGCGAGGTCCCAGGACGCGAACCAGGGGTACTCCCAGGCATCCGGCATCGAGATGATGTCGTTGGCGCGCAGATGCGACCAGTCGCTGTTGCGGCCGTGCCGCCGCTCCGGCGCCGGCGCGGGCTGCGCCGGGTCGCCGGCGAGCCACTCGCGCACGTCGTAATGGTAGAGCTGCTTCGACCAGAGCATGCCGGCGAGCGCCTGCCGCTGCACGAGCCGCATCTCGGGATCGTCGATCGGCGCCTGGAGCGCCCCGTAGAAATCGTCGGCCTCCCCCTCGCGGGCGGCGAAGACGGCGTCGAAATCCGCGAAGGGCGCGCCCGGCGCGGTCTCGGCGCGCAGGCGCAGGCGCACGGTCCGCGTCTCGCCGGGGCCGAGATGCAGGTCGTAGCGGGCGGCGCACTTGGTGCCGGACAGGGCGTTGACGGCGGCCCGGTCGCCGCCCACGACGCACCGGTCGATCCCGTCCTTGTAGAAGCCCTCGGCGGGGCCGCTGCCGAACAGCCGGTGCGTGTTGGTCTCGTTCTCGGTGAACAGCAGGTCGCCCGCGCCCTCGGCGAAGAACCGGAAGGTCGGCATCTCGGGGTGGCGCGCCCAGACCGAGCCCTCCGACCCGGCCATCAGTTCCGGCTTCGGAGTGCCCTGCTTCCAAGACCACGTGTTGCGGGCCCAAAGCTGCGGCAGCAGCGTCAGGGCGGCCGGGTCCGGGCCGCGGTTGGTGGCGGTCACCCGCATCAGGATGTCGTCGGGGGCGGCCTTGGCGTAGGCGATCTCGACGTCGAAGTAGCGGCCCGCGTCGAACAGGCCCGTGTCGAGGAGCTCGAATTCCGGGTCGTCGAGGCCGCGCCGCGCGTTCTCCTCGACCAGGCGCCCGTACGGGAAGGCCGCCTGCGGGTACTTGTACAGCATCCGCATGAAAGCGTGGGTCGGGACCCCGTCGAGGTAGTAGTAGAGTTCCTTGACGTCCTCGCCGTGGTTGCCCTCCTGGTTGGTCAGGCCGAAGAGGCGCTCCTTCAAAATCGGGTCGCGCCCGTTCCACAGCGCCAGGGACAGGCACCAGTTCAGGTGGCGGTCGCCGAAGCCGCCGATCCCGTCCTCGCCCCAGCGATAGGCGCGGGACCGGGCGTGGTCGTGGGGCAGGTAGTCCCAGGCGTCGCCCTTCGGGCTGTAATCCTCCCGCACCGTGCCCCATTGCCGGTCGCTGAGGTACGGCCCCCAGCGGCGCCACGCCGGATCGGAGCGGGCCTCGACGAGACGGCGGCCCTCGGCGGTCTCGAAGAGGTGCGGCGGCACGCCGTCGGGCTTGGTCATACGCGCGCTGCTCCTGCCCCCGCGGATCCGTACCGGATAAAGCCGCGACGCCGGCAGGGAAAGTCAACGCCCCGCCGCGACCGGATCGCCGCGGGGGATCACACGACGCGCGATCACACGATGCGGATCGACAGGTCCGGCAGGCCCTCGATCGAGCCGGCGAGCACGTCCCCGCGGACGACCGGCCCGACATTCTCGGGCGTTCCCGAGAAGACGATGTCGCCCGCCTTCAGCTCGAAGGCCCGCGACAGCTCGGCGATCTGCTCGGCGACCGACCAGATCATGTCCGACAGGTCCGCGTCCTGCCGCACGGTGCCGTTCATGGCGAGCCGGATGCGGCCGCGCGCCGGATGCCCGACCCGGGCGACGGGCAGGATCGGCGTGATCGGCGCGGACTGATCGAAGCTCTTGCCGATCTCCCAGGGCTTCTTCTGGTTGCCCATGCCGCGCTGGAGGTCCCGGCGGGTCATGTCGAGGCCGGTGGCGTAGCCGTAGACGTGGTCGAGCGCCTGCGCGGCCGGGATGTCGCGACCGCCCGACTTCAGCACGGCGACGAGTTCGATCTCGTGGTGGTAGTTCTGGGTCAGCGACGGGTAGGGATGGTCGGCGACGCCGCCCGCGACGACCTGCACGGCATCCGCCGGCTTCTGGAAGAAGAAGGGCGGCTCGCGCGACGGGTCGGAGCCCATCTCGCGGGCGTGGGCCGCGTAGTTCCGGCCGATGCAGTAGATCCGGCGGACCGGGAAGACCTGCGCCTCGCCCAGGATCGGGATGGTGGCCTGCGGCAGCGGGAACAGCGGGGCCGGCCGCGCCTCGGCGGCCGCGGCGGGCCCGAGGCCCGCGGCGGCCCCGGCGGCGACCGCCCCGAGCGCGCGGCGTCGACTGATCG